>JAGGYO010000052.1 GCA_021162505.1 bacterium | reverse complement strand
TGAGAAAGGTAATGTTTCGAAGGTAAAACTAATAAAAAGCTCAGGAAATGATCTTTTAGACAAAGCTTCACTAAAAGCGTCAAAATTATGTGAATTTATTCCACCTATTTCTGGAAAATATCCTGTGGCTGCTGAAATTAATATAAAATATACATTCAATAAAAATTCAATTAATGTTACTTTTCAATGAGAAGAAAATTAAAAACTTTTTCTAAAGGTAATTTTTTACTTTTGCAATGATCACGGATTTTGGTACCGCACCAATTATCTGGTCAACCATTTGCCCGTCCTGAAAGATCATTATGGTTGGAATACTCATAATACCGAATTGAGCGGCTATGTTTCTGTTCTCATCAACATTTAATTTGCCAACCTTAATCTGCCCAGCATATTCTTCTGAAATTTGTTCAATTATCGGAGATACCATTCTACATGGTACACACCAAACCGCCCAAAAGTCAATTATTGCAACACCTTTATGATTTCCTATTTCTTCTTGAAAATTCTCATCTGTTAATATGATCTCACTCATCATATGACTCCTCTATATATTTTTGAAGGTTGAATGCCGCAGAAGCGCCATCGCCAACAGCGGTGGATACTTGATATAATGATTTTTTAATTACATCCCCCGCTGCATAAATTCCCTCAATATTTGTTTTTAAATTTTTATCAACACTGATATAACCCCTTTCATCAATAGCAATCTCCAATTTTGAATTTTTAATAAAATCGGTATTTGGAGTAATCCCCACAAAAATAAAGATCCCATTGATCTCTAATTCTTTTATCTCTTCAGTAATTTTATCTTTATAGATCATTTTTGAAACCTTCTGATCTCCAACGATCTCTTGTGGTAAGGCATTGAAAATAAATTCTATTTTATCCTGTTTTCTTGCTCTTTCTTGTATTATTTTATTTGCTCTCAGCTTATCTCTTCTATGCATAATATAAACCTTGTTTGCATGTTTTGTAAGATAGATTGCTTCTTCAAGGGCAGTATCTCCACCACCAACAACCAAAACAGGCATATCTTTAAAAAATGGTCCGTCGCATGTTGCGCAATAACTAACACCTCTGCCGGTAAATATGTCTTCCCCGGGTATTCCCAATTTTCTTGGTGAAGCACCCGGCGTAAATATAATTCCCTTTGTCTTGATCTCTTCTCCCCAGGTTTTAACTAAAAAACCTCTATCAAGAGTTTCCATATCTGTTACTTCATCCATCATGATCTGTGTATTGAAGGATTCTACTTGTTTTTTCATATTATTTGTGAGTTCTGCTGTTGAAATACCATTTGGAAACCCGGGATAGTTCTCTATCCATTCGGATAAAGCGATTTGCCCGCCGATAATAGCTTTTTCTATTAAAACGGTAGATAATAACCCACGGCTTGAATATAAAGCAGCAGTAAGTCCTGCCGGACCTCCGCCAATAATAACAACATCTTTTTCAATCATTTTTTTTATCCTCTGTTTTTTTAAGCTTTAATTTCTTAATATAATATTTCACCTTGATGTCTAATCGAGGATCATAGCCGATTACTTTATCCAATATTTCTCCTTTTGGTGAAACAATAAAGATGGTAGGGATGGCATGTACGGGTCCAAAATAATTATAGATCGACTTATTTGCAAATCCTACGGGATAATTGATCTTATTCGCTTTGTAAAAAGAATGTAACTCTTTAAGAGAGATCTTTTGATCAAGAGAAATCCCCAAAACAGTAACATAATCACCCAAATTTTTCTCAATATCTATTAATTTAGGTATGGTCTTTCTACATGGCGGACACCAGGTAGCCCAAAAATCCACAAGGATGATCTTGCCATTGATCTTCTGCAATTGTATTTCCTTTCCATTCACTGTTTTGAAGGACAAAGTATTATATTTAGGTTTTACCGTTGCCCCGCTCAAACATGCGGAAAGAAGCACTAATAAAAATAAAATAAGAATATTATTTTTCTTTAACATAATTTATTAACTCCGCGATAATATCAACAAGTTTCTTATCTTTAATGCAGTAGAATCTTTTATGCCCCTCTGTTCGCTTCTCAATAAGGTCCATATAAATGAACTTTTTAATTATTTGAGAAACAAGTGATTGTGAAATCCCTGTATTTTTTGCAACTTCAGTAACGCAACCATTATTGTCAATGAGTGCAAGTAGAATCTTGAATCTACTTTCATTTCCAATTAGTTTAAAGATCTCTACGGCTTTTTCATACATAATAATCTCCATATTATTTTATGGTATTATAATATTTTAAATAGATTTTGTCAAGTGTTTTTTGATTTCCCAAGAAAATTCTGTTTAACATTGAGAACGAAGCAACTCATATAGAGGAATTATATTTAGTCATTCCTGTGGGACCTGTATTTGACCCCGATGGGGTAGCAGAAATTCAGAAAGCCAAAAAAATGGATTACCGGGTCAAGCCCGATAATGACGGGAAACAAAAAAAAATGCAAGAATGTTTTTTTAACTTATTTTTCCAACTTTTCGGGTGATGAACCGATTTTGTTAATTAATCCTTTTATAGACGCTAATAATTTTGTAATAATGGAGACCATGCTGATAAGTTGAAAAAAAATAGATAAAATTGTAAAATATCTTATATAAACGGAGAATAAATGAAGATCACTATTGTTGCAAATCACCTATCTTTTAATTTAATGATGAGTTCATTTTTTATTTTACAAAAGATCTGGGATAAAGAATAAATATGAACAAAGTTCTGATTGCAGTCCTGAAAAATAAAAAAGATCTTGAGATTTTACTAAAAGAAAAGTGGTATAGAATACCAAAAAAGTATGCTCCAAAAAGGGAATATGATATCATCGCATTTTATCAGCCGGCGAAATTCAAAGGAAATGGAAAAAGGATAAAATATTACGGTGTGGTAAGATCAAAACGACTATGTAAAAGAAAAGAGCTTATAAATGACGGCATAGATCCGGAAAAAATATATTATAAGGTAACTTTTTTGAGGATAGTTCAATTAGAACATCCGATTATAAATGAAAATAAGTTGAGAATTTCGTTTAAATACACCAACTTTGGAAAGCTCTATTCAAGTAAAAATTTGGGAGAGCTATTTGATATTCCCGATATAGAAGGAAAAATAGAGGGCGTTCTAAAAGCATTGAAACTTGATTATAAGAGGGAATATATAGTAAAAACAAAAGAAAGTAAGATATACCGGCTGGATTTCTGTGTTTTTATTAATGATGTGAAAATAGACATTGAGTGTGACGGAGAGAAATGGCATGCACTGAAACAACAAAAGATGATTGACAATAAAAGAGATCATGACCTTGAAAAAATGGGATTTAAAGTTCTTCGCCTGAAAGAAAAAGAAATTATTAAAGGGGACGGTGTTTCACTTATTTCACTTATGATAAAAAAAATATGAATTTGCAATTATGAAATATTTACTTGGAATACATATCTTGATAATTGATAAATATGAAAAAGATAAAAATAAAATAAAATATTATGGAGGTTAATAAGTGGCTTTTAATAATAATTGGCCCCGGCTTATTGATTTTAGGTTTAATTTTCGGTATAATAATAAAAGCAATTAGGAGTAAGTAATATGAACCTTTCTGCAATAATCACTATGATTATAGGTTTTTTAGTTTTTATTATTGGATTAGGGTATTCTTTTTCCAAAATAAAAAGAAATTCCGGGGAAAAATATAGTTCATATTCGGGAGAAGACAATGAAAAAAATTGGTAGAATATCTTTTTTTGCAATGTTAATTTTTATTTTTGGATTACTATCGTGTAATTTGCAAGTTGATGATACATTTCCTGACACGGAAAATAATCAGATCAAGATCACAAAAATTACGCTTTCCGATAAAAACGGAAGTGGAAGCGGAACCATTATTAGGGCAAACACAATAATGCTGACCATTGAGGTTGATAATTTTGATAATACCTATACCACATCTTTTAAGGTCTCAGAAAATACGGGAATACTTAATGTTTTGTCTCCCAATAGTGCAGTTTGGACATCACCGTATAAAGACGATATCTATCACATTTATGTATATGCAACGGATAATAAAAATACCTCAACAGGTGTATGTATTATTGATGTTCAAAATACTTTACCCCAAATAACAAATAAATCTGTTTTTTTGACAAGTACTTCGGCTGGGAATTCTGTAACCGTTTCCGCCAGCGATCCCGATACGGAGCCGGCAACAACATTATCTATAATTGTTGTTCCAAATACCGGAGCAATAACGCCTGTCTCACAAACAGTGTCAAATAGTGGAACGGTCACTTTCGATTGGTCTCCAACAAATGTGGCGATTAGCCAAACCATAAACCTTTCTATCTCTGCCGTGGATGATAATCCTAATACGGCAAGTGACACTATTTCATTTTATTATAATAAACCATAAAAATGAATTTCTGTGATTTTATTTCTTCATTCTTTTATACTGGAAAAGTAAAATATGCACCGGGAACCTTTACCTCTTTCATTACATTATTAATTATCGGGGGAATGGTAGTTTTAAAGGTGCCGCCCTCTTACATATTACTTCTATCTGTATTTTTTATTATTATTGGGACGATTTGCGCTCATATATCAGAAAAAAGATCGGGGGAGATCGATCCCGGATGGATTACCATTGATGAAACAGCGGGAATGTTCGTGGCTGTTGCCTTCTTAAATTTTTATGCTTTTTCAATGATGCAGATCATGACATTTTTGGGACTGGCTTTTGCCTTTTTTCGATTCTTTGATATTTACAAACCATTTCCCATTAGACAATTGCAAAAATTACCCGGCGGTGTAGGAATAATGATCGATGACATAATAGCCGGCATATTCGCTAATTTGGTGGCAAGGGTATTTTTTTATTTTATTTTTAAAATAAAAATATGAAAACGAATAAAATTATTGTTCTTTTAGTATTATTAATTTTCGTTTTTGGTTTCGTGGATGTATTATTCGGACAGGAAAACGAGGGAAATATTAATGCCATTCCCAGTGAAACGGAATTTAGATTAAAACAAATACAACAATTCTATAAAAACAATCCTAATAAAGAGTTCGAAGAATATGGATTGATCTACCCAACTGCTTTGATCTTTAGAGAAACAAAAATATCTTATTATTTTTCATTGGATTTGGAAGTTTCACCTCAATATCATAAACTCTCAAAGAGTGCCATATTTAACTTACTCATTACTTTGATACCGCGGTTGCACTTTCAAAAAGAGGTATTCAGACAACCCATGATGGATAAGGTTAAAAGCGCATATTACAATATGTCTTTTGATAATATATATGAACTGTATGAATTCGCAGCAATGAGGATAGACAAGGATCATGAACAGGATTTTTTCGTTTTTGAACATATGATCTTTTTTTGGGACCTTATTTTAAACGGATATTATGTTTATCTTTCCACTACGGCTGCAAATTTTTATGAAGAGCCGGAAAAAAAATCCTCTTACGCTTATTTTAAATATACTCTTGATATCATTTCCACATATAAAATGTTCATGCCCTACCCCGTTCACGGCAAGAAATCCCCATTATTGCGTTCTTTGGATATGATCACCGATGATTGGGAAAAAAGTTTTGCAATATATTACGAATCAGATTTCTTAGAGAAATAAAAAAATTACCAATTGAGAATATATTTCACCCCATTTTCTATTTTTTCAAAACTATATTTTACATTTGTAATACCGCATAAGCTTGCTGCTTCTATATAGAAACCCAGAGCAATATATATATCCGGTTCATCATAT
This sequence comes from bacterium, assembly GCA_021162505.1. GTDB lineage: Bacteria > AUK180 > AUK180 > AUK180 > AUK180 > AUK180. Next base: position 1,186 of record JAGGYO010000052.1, on the reverse strand, counting down.
CTTGGTGCATCTGCTAATATTATTTTAACATTATTATCAGAAATGATATCAACATTCATCTTTCCCATATTGTAAAATCTCGTGTGTAGGTACGAAACATTTTTTAAAAATAAAAGAAAATCCTTTTTTGCCATGAAGCTTTTATAAACACCTGTTAAGGCCAGTTTTGCAGAGTAAGCTCCCAATTTCTGAAGTTTTGTCAAATCTCCATCAAAAAGGGATACTGCAATAGTATTCAAGATATCAATATATATGGAATAATCGTACCATTGTGATTCCAAAATGGGGAAAATATCCCTGTCCTTAAAAAGCTCCATGATCAGTTCCGTTTTCTGGGTGGAAAAGTTCTCTTTGACAAAATCAAATTTCGATTTCATAGAGCTTCCCTTTACTTTGTAATTCTTATTCATAATACCTTATAATATCCTCCGTAGCTTTTCGCTGCTTTCCCCCTTTCTTTTCACCAAACCCCAATGGCAGGATAACCTGCGGCAAATATTCACTTGAAATATCTAATAAACTATTTAAAAATCCCATCCTTTCGGGTGTATATGTAAGTGTGGACAGACCAAAACTATTCGCTGCAAGGATGAACCATGCAATGGACAACCATGTGGATTCAACAAAATACGGTGTATCTTTTTTTGCAAATACACAGACCAAATATGGCGCTTCGGTTAGGAACTTCTTTTTTATATTGAGGTTCATATTAAGAAACGCTTCTTTCAATTTTGGTTTGATCCTCTTATAATAATCGATCTCAATTTTTTCACATTCTTTTTTAATCTTCTCTTTCAATTCAATGTTCTTAACAATGGTGTATAACCATGGCTGTTTGTTCAAGCCAGATGGTGCTTGACCAGCCATCTTTATTATCTCATCTACTGTTTCAATGGGAATATCTTGATCTGTGTATTTTCTAACAGATCTTGTATTAAAAAAAACATCGTGGCTAAAATTCATGTGAAATTATACAAAATTATGCACTTTTATTCAATAATATTGTCATTAATATTATTACAATATGAAAATGTTAATAAATTTCATTAAATTAAGCTTTTAAATAATATCAAGAATATTGAAGACAAATCGTAATAATCTTATTATTAATTATTTATATCGTCTATTGCCTTGGCAACATTATGTCCGGTCTGGATACCGTTTATTACATCGGGACCTTTAACGA
>JAGGYO010000327.1 GCA_021162505.1 bacterium | reverse complement strand
GTGCTGGATATACCTTTGAACCAAAAATTTATTAAACACAGCACCAAGAAGGTGCTGGATATACCACGGAGCACTGAAATATCAATGAATAATGAACAATGAATAATTTAAAATAGTTAAGAGTTGAAAAACAGTATGCAGTATTCAGTACTAAGTATTTAGTTTCTCCATATTGAAAAGCAGTATGCAGTAGCCAGTATTTTTTTTCTTACTCAGTATTGGCGACTTAGTACTTAGTACGATTTTTTTGAACCTTTGACTTTTAACTGATTTAATTGGACACAAATTAATTAATTATTGCAACCTTTTTAATTATAGTGTGTTTTGAAGATCTTAAAATAATTATATAGACACCTGAATTTAAGGAATTCACACTATATTTAATGTGATCTCCGCTATTTTCAATTACATTATTAGCATTATAAACACTGGTTCCTGAAATAGAATAGATATTTAATATTCCTTGAAAATTTAACTCAATGTTCAGCATACCCTCAGTAATTGGATTCGGATATATCTTAACAATGGGAGAGACGCTGTTAAGGGAAACGCTTTTTTCGGTAGTATTGTTATCAATATTTTCGGACATATCTTTTGCTCTCACAATATAGTAATAAGTAATACCTTCAATGAGAGTATCATCATAAAATATCTTATCTTTTGTTGTGAAAGTAGGATTTAAAAAGTTCTCCTCTCCCTGAATTTCAGAACGATATATTAAGTAAGTAATTGTATCCGAGGAATTATCGGTCGCCCAATCCCAAACAAGCAATATTCTATTTTCAAGGGAAAAAATTTGTTTTAATCCGCCAAATACAGGTGCCAATGTATCTCCATTGGGTGATGCAAATTTCTCGTTCACATTATTGTCTTCAAAATGATTGTTATCATTGGCTCTTACGATGTAATAATAAGTTGTTCCGTCAATTAATCCGGAATCCGTCCAATTTAAATTTCCGGTGGAATGAATTGGGGCGGAAAAGTTCTCGTTTCCTGAAATTGTGGAACGATATATATTATATGTGATCGGTAAAGAATTATCCTTTGCATTATCCCAAAATAATTGAATTTCTCCGGAGCTGCCCGTTAAACTAATGGTTTTTATGCCATTGAATTCAGGAGGCAGGGCATCGGGTCCGGGACTACCGGCAATTTCAATTGTATTGGTATCTTCATTACCATAGAGGTCCTCTGCTCTTACTACGAAAAAATATGTGGTGCCAATGAGAAGATTTGAAATAAATGCGGGATGTGTGTCAGATGAAACCTGGGGATTTGAATAATTTTCCCCATTTGAAAAAGTGGACATATAAATGTTATATGTTAATGGATAAGATCCGTCGGCATCAGTTCCATCCGAAAAATCAATTGCTAATTCACCACCTCTTTGGGTATCATATACATCTTCTATCCCTGCAAAAATTGGGGGAGTATCATCACATGATACATCGCAAGGATAGGTCTTTATGGGCGATGTTCCGTAGGAAATATCGTAAGAACATCCATTGGTCGATAGAAGGATCGTATTGCTTGCAACCTCACCTTTACCAATTGGGATCGTGCCACCTGCTCCCAACTCTGTTTGGTAAATATAACTATTGTGGGAAACAAGCCGATCTATTATCTCTTGTTTCGGATGTCCATAGGAATTTCCATCTCCGCAGGAAATTATTGAGACCTCGGCTTTCATTGCCGTAATAAAATTTTCGGCAGAACTGGTAGTGGAACCATGGTGATCAACCTGATAAACATCAATATCGCCAAGTTTGGGTCCTAAAAGCTCTTCCACTCCGGATGTCAGATCACCACCGATAAAAAGATCAAATTCTTTATATCTTAAATGAATTGAGACACTCAACCCATTTTCATCTGTTGTAAAATAGCTCCCACCGCTATTATAAACATTTCCATTTTCTGTTACAAATGTAAAAGAAACACCGTCGCCAAGATCAATATTAGAACCAAGAATTACTGTTTTTCTACCTCCGGTTGTAGAATCAACAGCGTTTTTGTAATTTGTATATGCACCTGTACCAGAACTTCCACCCCTATCATAACATCCATAGATGACATCAACGCCGGTATATCCACCTGAACCATTTATTACATCATCAAGACCGCCGATATGATCATCGTGATAGTGTGTAGCGATCATGTAATCAATAGTATTTCCATACCCGTTATCGTTCAATATTTTCAGAATACGATCCCCTGTTCCGGAATTACAGTCCATAACAATGGTTTTTCCGGATGGTGTAATAATGAGAGTTCCATCACCTTGACCCACATTGACAAAATAAACTTTCAAATTATCTGAAAATATAGAAAGTATTAGAATAAAGATTATTAACAAAAAATATCTTTTCATCCTTCATTATAACTTATTTGGTAAATTTTAAGAAATTAAATAGAAAAAACAAAAAGCAATGGAATTCCCGCGGAGCACTGAAACATCAACGAATAATGAATAATGAACAATGAATAATTAAAAATAGTTGAGGGTCGAAAAACAGTATGCAGTATTGGTTATTGGCAAAATGAAAGTGCACAGGGAAAAGGTTGATTTTCATGAAGAAAAAATCTATAATAAAAGAAGAGAAGAATTGGAGCGAAAATGGACAAAAAAAAACAATTAAATTACGAGAAGAAG
>JAGGYO010000182.1 GCA_021162505.1 bacterium | reverse complement strand
TTGTTATTTATGTAATAAACTAAATAATTTAGATATCTTGCATCCAACACTATTTTCGATACATACCTCCCCTGAAAAACATGACCTACAAGTTTGTATTTTTTATTAAAATATAATGCATATCGAGTATTTAATAAATGCATAAATTGGTATAAAGAATCATTTCTCCTGAATAATAGCAAATGTACATGATTCCTCATTAAGCAAAAAGCGCCTAAAATTATATCAAACTTATTTAAAAGTTCAATCAGAATTTTTATGTATTGTAGCATATCTTCTTCTGAAAAAAACAAAGGATTTTTTCTTTGTCCTCTTGAAATTACATGATACCAATAATTTTTAAGATCTATTCTTGCTCTTCTTGGCATATTTATTACCTCCATTATTTTTGAGAATTTAACAAATTTAAAACACCGTCCCTCTATTTTCCTTAATAAACCTTTTTCCCCCTAAAATATGTATTAATTATCTTTCCATTGAGAATTTTGCCTATTAGTGGGTTATTTTTACCTTTTGAAAAAATATCATCGGCATTTATCTTCCATTTCTTTTCACTATCAAAGATAAAAAAGTTAGCCATGACGCCCTCTTTCAGTTCTTTCTGAGGTAATTTCAGCAAGTTCCTCGGCTTACTTGATATAAACTCAATCCATTTCTCCAAAGGTATTTTTGCTTTAATAGTCAAGGTATTATAAAGAAGCACAAATGCTGTATCAAGTGAGGAAATGCCGAATGGAGCATTATTAAAGGCAAATTCCTTTTCAAATTCTGCATGTGGAGCATGATCCGTAGCAATAGCATCAACTTTACCCCTTTTTACAAGGTCAACGAGGAATTTTCTGTCCTTTTCATTTCTCAACGGAGGATTTACTTTAAAATCAGTATTGAAACCAAGGCAATCTTTTTCCGTAAATGAAAGATGGTGAGGTGTAATGTCAAAGGTTACTTGAACGCCATCTGCTTTTGCCTTCAAAATAAGTTCTGCGCTTCTTTTTGTGGATACATGTGTTATATGAATTGGAATTTCCAAATACCTTGAAAGCTCAATATCTCTTAAAATAACCGTGGTCTCTGCAATTTCAGGAATACCCCCGTAACCCATTTTATAAGATGTCTCCCCTTCATTCACCTGTCCTTGTGAGGAAAGATTTATATCCTCTGCATGGTCCATGATAAAAAGATCATGGGTTGAGGCGTACTGCATTGCTTTTACCATTGTGGAAGTGTTCTGGATACACATACCATCATCTGTAACACCAATAGCACCACTTTGTTTCATCAATCCCATTCTTGACAATTTCTTTCCTTCAAGGTTAACGGTCATAGAACCGAATGGATAGATCTTACATCTGGGAAATTTCTCCGCTTCAAGAACAATGTAATCAATAATGGCTTCATTATCTGCAACGGGCTTTGTATTGGGCATTGCACAAATTTCAGAAAATCCTCCGTGCGAAGCTGCCTTGGTTATATGATCAAAATCTTCTTTATATTCCTGTCCGGGACATCTTGTATGGGTATGAAGGTCAAAAAGCGAAGGAATGACCTTTTTCCCTTTTAGGTCTTCTGCTTTGACACCTTTCGAAATTTTAAATGTTATCTTGCCATTATTATCAATTGCAAAATCCTTTTTCACAAATTTACCATTAAGAAATACCAATCCATCTTTAAATGTCTTCATAATTTACCCCTGAAAAAGCGCATAGAATATGGCCATTCTTGTTGCAAGGCCATTTGTAACTTGCTCATTTATAACTGAATGTTTAGAATCCGCTATATCCCCATCGATCTCAATACCACGGTTAATTGGTCCCGGATGCATTACAATGTAATTGTTCTTTTTATTCGCGATCTTAATATTTTTTATACCGAAGAAGGTGTTGAATTCAATCTCATCAGGTATAATGGCACTGTCCTGTCTTTCTTTTTGCATCCTCAATCCCATAATTACATCAGCATCTTTTACCGCCTTTTCAATATTCGTTGTATATTTCACCTTGGGATCTATCCAATTTGGCATCAATGTTTTTGCCGTACAAAGTGTTAAATGCGCACCCAATTTTAAGAAGATCTCGATATCCGATCGTATTACACGGGAATATTTAACATCTCCCAAAATGGCAATATGTAAACCCTTGACATCACCGAATTTTTCCCAAACTGTATAGGCATCAAGAATTCCTTGTGTCGGGTGTGCATGAGCTCCGTCTCCGGCATTGATAACTGAACCTTTAATAATCTTTGTGATCATTGCAGGAACGCCCGGTGAAGGATGTCGAACAACATAAATATCAATTTTCATTGCTTCAAGCGTCATGATCGTATCCTTAATGGACTCATTTTTTTTCAATGAACTTGTTGATGCTGAAAAATTTATAGTATCAGCAGACATTCTTTTTGCCGCCAGTTCAAATGATAATTTTGTTCTGGTTGAGGGCTCAAAGAATAATAGACCCACGGTCTTGCCTCTCAATGTTGGTATTTTTTTTATAGGTCTTTGTAAAATATCTTTAAATACCTTCCCCTGTTTGAATATTTCAATGATCTCATTTTTGGAAAGATCTGAAATTGTTATAAGATGTTTTTTCATTTATTTATCCAGTTTCTCATAGATCCATACTTCCCATTTACCATCTGTTTCTTCTGTCATAACCTTTATGATCTCCGATTTCTTTGTGGGGATCGTTCTTCCAATATAATTAGCAAATATCGGAAGTTCTCTATGTCCCCTATCTATAAGAACTGCAACTTGAACAGATGCCGGACGGCCGAAATCCATGATCTCGTCAATAGCCGAACGGATGGTCCTACCCGTATAAAGTACATCATCAATTAATACAATATTTTTATCGTTAATGTCAAAATTGATCTCTGTACTGTTCACTTTGGGTTTTTCTCCCAGGGTTGAAAGGTCATCTCGATAAAGAGTAATATCCAAGATGCCGAATGGTGCAGATTTACCTTCTGTCTTTTTTATCTCTTCATTGATGAGTTTACCCAAAGGCACACCCCTTCTTCTAATACCTAAAATTATCAATGAATCTGTTCCTTTATTGAACTCCACAATTTCATGAGCAATTCTTTTCAGAGAGCGCATAATGTCGATCTTTTCCATGATCTTATTTTTGGCTTTCATCCATAACCTCCTTTATTATTTTTAAAAATTGTATAAAAAGTGGATGTGCTTCTAATGGTCTTGATTGTAGCTCAGGATGAAATTGACAACCAAGATAGAAAGGGCGGTTTGGTAATTCCATTACCTCTACCAGATCATTTTCAGGACATATTCCCGAGAAGATCACATCATTTTTTTCATATAGTTCTTTATATTTATTGTTAAATTCAAACCTATGTCTATGTCTTTCCAATATAATTGTTTCTTCATAAGCTCCATGGGCTACACTGTTCTTTTTCAATTTACATGGATAATGTCCCAAGCGCTGAGTTCCGCCTTTTGCTTTAACTCCTTTTTGAGTTTCCTGAATATCAATAACATTGTATTTTGTTGACTTGTCAAATTCGGTTGAATTGGCATTTTCCAGATTCAAAATATTTCGTGCTATTTCTATTGCCATTATCTGCATTCCAAGACATATACCGAAATAAGGTAAGTTATTTTCTCTTGCAAATTGAGCTGCTTTAACCATGCCTTCAATTCCTCTTTCACCAAATCCGCCTGGTATCAAAACACCGTCATAGCCCTTTAATATATCAGTTGATTCCTCCAATTCCTCCGACTCTATCCATTTTACTTCTGTCTCAAGTTCGAGATAACTTGAAGCATGAACAATTGCTTCCTTGATGCTCATATAACTATCGGTAAGATCCACATATTTTCCCACAATAGCAAGTTTTATCTTACCCTTGGGATGTATCAATTTATTATAAAAAGCACCCCATCTTTCCAAATAATCGGACTTTTTCGTTTCGTAAAGATTAAAATATTCCATTATTTTTTGTGCCATACCCTGCTTTTCAATATTGATTGGTACCTCATAAATAGATTTCATGTCTACCAAGGAAATAACATTTTCCTCGATAACATTACAAAAAAGAGAGATCTTTGCTCGCAAATGTTTATTCAATTTTTTCTCACTTCGACAACCTAAAAAGTCAGGTTGGATCCCTATCCTTCTCAATTCATTAACCGAATGCTGAGTGGGCTTCGTCTTTAATTCGCCTGCTGTTTTTATATACGGAACAAGGGTCAGGTGAATGTTAAGGACATCCATTGGGTACTCCAAACGAACTTGTCTGATGGCTTCCAAAAATGGTAAAGATTCTATATCTCCAACAGTCCCGCCGATCTCGCAAATGAGAAAATCATCCTTTCCATGAACCAATTTATAAATTCGCTCTTTTATATCATTGGTAATATGAGGAACTACCTGAACACAATCGCCGAGATACTCCCCTTTTCTTTCTTTTTCAATAACATTGCTATAAACCTTTCCTGTCGTAACATTATTCGATTCAGTCATATCTCTTCCTGTAAATCTTTCATAATGCCCAAGGTCAAGATCCGTCTCCGCACCGTCCTTTGTTACATAGACCTCCCCATGCTGAAATGGGTTCATTGTCCCTGAATCTACATTTATATAGGGATCAAATTTCATATTATTCACGGAGAAACCATGTGCTTTTAAAATAACACCAAGTGAAGCAGCGGTTATTCCCTTACCCAAACTTGAAATAACGCCACCAGTCACAAAAATAATCTTTGTTTTGCTTCTTTTCATATTTCACCTATATCTATTCTGTAAAAAACATTTTCATTTTTAAAATGCTTTATTGTATTATAAACTTTTTCTCTTAATTTTGCATAACTCTTATCTGTTCCCGTAATATTCAATATTCTTCCGCCTGTTGATAAGAACCTTTCATCAACCTTTTTCAAATTTGCAGGTATTATCCTGATATCCTTCATCAATTCTTTATAATTTTTTATTTCAATATTTTTATTATACCTTTCAGGATACCCCTTTGCAGCAAGAACAACGGTAAGAGCATACTCATTTTTAAATTCCATTTTTCCAATGTCTTTATTACCTGCAACATTGAAAAAAATATCCAGCAAATTATTTTTTAATAAGGACAGTAGCACTTGTGTCTCAGGATCGCCGAAGCGACAATTAAATTCCAATACAAAAGGTATATTACCCACGAGTATTAAACCAACATATAGTACTCCATTGTATTGAATATTCTCTGCCTTCATCCCGGCAATTACCTTATCAAAGATAATTTTACCCCATTTCTCATAGTCGCATTTTGAAATATCATCAAGCGGAGAAATTGCACCCATACCACCTGTATTCAAGCCTTCATTATTGTCCAACGCTCTTTTATGGTCACGAGATGGGGGAAAGATTTCATATTTATTATTCGAGATCAGTCCCAGCATGGAAATTTCTACCCCTTGAAGATACTCTTCCACTAAGACACCTTCCTGATCTCCAAATTTATTATTTACCAGAATATCCTCCAATATCTTCAAAGCAAAATCATAATTTTCACAAAAAACGGCACCTTTGCCACCGGCAAGACCGGATGCCTTCATAAAAACGGGATATATTACACTTTTCAATTTATCTTTTTCATCTTCAAAATCACATATAGTTATGGATTTTGCAGTTGGGATACCGAATTTTTCCATGAACTCCTTTGCAAAGATCTTGCTCCCTTCAAGCATGGCTCCCCTTTGTGAAGGTCCGAAAACATCGATTGAGTAAGCTCTCAATTGATCTGAAAAACCATTGACTAGCGGTATTTCAGGACCAATGATCACAAGATCAAATCCCCGTTTCACGATCTCTTTCAAGAGTTCTTCATCACTATCGATATCATTGCAAAAGGGATTTACATTTGAGATAACGCCTTGATACTGCCATTGATAAATATTGATATTCTCATTTTGTTCCAGTAATTTATAGATAATAGCGGCTTCTCTTCCACCGTTACCAATGACTAATATATCAAAGTTTTTCAATTTCATACTCCTCTATCACCGGATTTGATAGAATATCCTTTGCAATCGTCTCAATATTCTTTTTTTTGTATTTCTTACCGTCAATTTCAAGGATAAACGATTTTTCAAGAAAAACATTTTTTATCTCCTCATAGCCGAGGTGATTCAATGTCTTTTTAATGGTATCACCTTCTGGATTGAAAACACCCTTTTTAAATCGCACTGTAATTTTTATTTTCATATCACTACTCCATTGTTATTTATATTTTTATGATAGGATAAAGGATAAAAGTCCAATTGACAGTTGAAAATGAAGATTTGAAAAATAGGATTCAGCGTTTCTGTACTTCGTACTAATGGCTTAGTACTTAATACGATTACTTTGGAATATTTGAACTTTTGAACCTCCTTTTCGTCATTCAGAGCAAACAAAGTTTGCGTAGGAATCTCATTTCCTTTTTTCCTGTCATTCTGAGATATCATTAAGTTCTTAAAAAGTATTTTAACCATTTTAACCACCGTCCCTAATTTTTTCCATGCTTATGCTCCGGTGCTCTGTATTTATTCCATTGTTTTTCTTTTCTATTTTTTATATCTTTCATTTTTTCCCTTTTTTTTACCCTGCTTATGCTCCGGTGCTCTGTGTTTATTCCATTTCTTTTTCCTTGTATTCTCTTTTAATTCTCCATTCTCAACCTTCAACTGTCTTCCTTTGGCCTCTTGAAATACTTCATTCACATATTTCAAAAAAAATCCAATATGGAAAATGGCTTTTAAATCTTTTTCTCCAAATATTTTTACCATCTTTTTATCAGCCATAACGATCCTTGAGAATGGTCTGCGTTTTTCAATGCTTTCAAATACTAATGGTTGGATTAATTCATAGGCACCTTTTCGTTTCTGTCCTCTTTTCATTAGTTCGACCAATAGCACACCAGAATAATATATCTCATTTGCACTCTTGATATTTCGCTTTATATCATCTTTTCTCACCACAATATCACTCATTATTGCCGTTAGTTCCTTTGCAATAAAGACCAAGGTGTGGAAAAAATCCGGTATGATTATCCGTTCAAGTGATGAGTTTGAGATATCTCTTTCATGCCACAAAATAATGTTCTCCATTGCAGATTGTGTAAATCCCCGAACCAATCTTGAAAGTCCCGAGATCCTTTCACTCCTAATGGGATTTTTCTTATGAGGCATGGCGGAGGAACCCTTTTGTCCCTTTGAGAACGGTTCGTTTATCTCATTTATCTCCATATGTGAAAGCAGTCGGATCTGCGTTGCTATGCGTTCTATTACACTTGCAAGGATAGATCCCTCTGAAATTATCCTTGCGTAAATATCTCTTTGAATGATCTGATTCGTAGCATGTGCTTTCTTCAGACCAAGGTTGTTCAAGATGAAATCCTCCGTCTTTGGCGCAACATTTTCATAAGTTCCAACAGGACCAGATATCATTCCGCATTCACCGTCTTTCATTACCCGAATAAAATAATCATTGCTTCTTTCAAATTCTACGAACCAATTGAGTATCTTCAGACCAAGTGTCATTGGCTGTGCAGTAATATTATGAGTCCTACCCAAAATGGGAAGGGTTTTGTATTCATTCGCCTTTTCCCAGAGCACATTTTTTAAATTTTTTAGTATCTTTTCAATATATTTTCTTGTTTCCTTTATTTGAAGACCTGTTGCAGTATCCAGAATATCAGATGATGTAAGTCCCATGTGTAAACCCTTTGATACACCGGATTTTTTTTCAAGAACTTCTAAAAAGGCAATGATATCATGCTTTGTAATGCGTTCCCTCGCATCCACCTCCTTTGCTGTAACCTTAGCAGCAAGGATCTTTTTGTATGTGTTCTTTTTTACATAGCAAATGGATTCGTAGTATTTCAATAGACCTGCTTCGATCCTTATAAACTTTTTAATTCGATTATTTTGAGACCAAATACTCTTTATTTTTTTATCTTCATACCTTGGGATCATCCTAAAACCCTCTTTTTAAATGCTTCATACTTTTCCAGATCACCCATTATTCTCAATGATAATAAAACACTATTTTGAAATCCCGTTTTATCATAAGAAACAACGGCAAGTGGAACACCCTTTGGCATTTCGATCATGGAAAAAAGTGAATCGATCTTTATTGGTGAAGAAGAGATGGGAACACCAATGACAGGAATATTGACAAGTGATGCAACAAGGCCGGGCAACGCGGCGGAAAATCCTGCAGCTGCAACGATGGACGAATAATTATTCCCTTCACTTTGACAGAATTCTACAAGTTCAACTGTATTTCTGTGCGCAGAGAGGAATTTCAGCTCATAGGATATTCCCGTTTCCCTCAACATTTCCTCCACGGGTGCAAAGTATTTGTGATCACTTTTACTTCCCAAAATAAATAAGATCTTTTTATCTTTCAATTGTATCCCTCCTATTTTTTCCGTATGAAATAATTCCCACTTTTATATTGGTGAATTGCTCAATAAATTCAATATAACGCTTGGCTTCCAGTGGAAGATCATCATATTTTTTTGTTTTATCAATGTTCTTCTTCCAGCCTTTAAAATTTTTATAAATTGGAACCGATTTTTTCAAATTCTCAATATTGGACGGAAAATATTTCAGTTTTTTACCGTTCAATCTATATCCTGTACAGATCTTTATCTTATCAAAATCAGACAGTACATCGAGTTTTGTCAAAGCGATCTCATCAATACCATTTATCATAATGGAATAATTAAGGGCAAAGAGATCCAGCCAGCCGACTCGCCTTGGTCTACCGGTTGTGGCACCGAATTCATTGCCGGCATTTCTCAGTTCTTTCCCGATTACACCTGAAATTTCCGTTGGAAACGGTCCTTGACCTACCCTTGTGGCATATGCTTTTGAAATACCTATAATATTAGATATGGCTTTGGGAGATATCCCAGTTCCCGTTATCACACCGCCAATGGTGGTATTTGATGAAGTTACATATGGATATGTGCCGAAATCAATATCCAAAAATGTGCCTTGCGAACCCTCAAATAAGATATTCTTTCCCTTTCTGAGTTCTTTATTAATGAGATATTCGGTACTGCAAATATAGGGTTCTAATTTTTTATGATCACTTATTAATATTTCCTTGGTCTTTTTAAAATTTATCTGTTTCTCGCCAAATTTCTCCAAGTAAATATTGGCTTCTTTTATAAGCGCTTTAAGGCGTTTTTCAAAATATTTTTCATCTTCAAAATCAGAAAATCTCAACCCAGTTCTTAAATGTTTATATCCGTATGCGGGGCCTATTCCTCTTTTTGTAGTTCCTATGGTTTGTCCCTTCCTCTCGCTTAATGCATCGATTCTCTTATGGATATCACAAATAATATGAGCTTTATTTGAAATATAAATATCCTTAATATTAAGTCCCATTTTTCCCAAACTCTTTATCTCATCAATTAAATTATGCATATTAACAACAAGACCATTACCAATAACACACTTAACATTTTTATAGAATATTCCCGAGGGAACTAAATGGTTAACGATCTCTTTATCCTTCACTTTAATTGTATGACCGGCATTATCACCGCCTTGAAATCTTACGACCACATCATTATTTTTCGTTAGATAATCTATTATTTTACCTTTTCCTTCATCGCCCCATTGTAATCCTAAAACCACTGTCAACATAATATTCTCCTAATGCCTGAAATAGCGTTTGCCCGTAAAGACCATTCCAATACCGAGTTCTATTGCTCTTTTTATTACCTTTTTATCTGCAAGCGAGCCGCCTGGCTGAAGGAGCAAGGCAATTCCTGCCTCGGCGGCAAGATCAACAGAATCAGTGAACGGAAGGAAACCATCACTAATAAGAACACTATCCTTTGCATTTTCACCTGCCTGCTCAATTGCCCTTTTCAATGCCTCTACCCTGTTTGGCATACCGAAACCCGCACCCACAACATTCTTGTTCTTAACTAAGATCATGCTGTTTGATGTGTATGTTCGAATAATATTCAAACCAAAAACCATATCACCACCGTAGCGTTCCTTATCCTCCGCCTTACATTGTACCTTGATATCAATATTTATCTTGTCATCAACAATAACATTTTCAAGTATCATATTGTCAAATCCCCTAAAAGACCTTGTGAAATCAACATTTTTTATATCACCTACCATAATGCGAAGATTTTTCCTTTTTTCAAATATCTTGGGGACCATTTCTTCATCAAGTTCAGGAAGGATAAGGACCTCAAAAAAACGCTCTGATAATTTCATTAAAAATTCATTACTCAATGGTCGATTAAAGCAGAATATACCACCAAATGATGAGAGTTCATCTGTCTTAATGGCATTCTCAAAAGCGGTCTCAATGTTCACGGCTTCACACACACCAATTGGATTCCCGTGCTTTACCACACTGCATGCGGGTCCCTTCGATTTGGAAATAGCAGCCATAGCAATATAGGTATCGTAGTAATTATTAAATCCCAGACCTTTTTTATTGGTGAATATTTCAAAATCTAATAAACCACTATCCCCAACCTTGTAAATATTCCCAAGGTCTTGCGGGTTCTCACCGTAGCGTAAGGATATCTTATCATGTACAGGAAAAGTTCTTTTATCCGACTCATCCTCGATATCAATTGATCTTGCGATTATTGAATCATAAAACGATGTAAATGAAAAGACCTTCTTTGCCATTTTTTTTCTGAACTTCTCATCACCATTGTCCAAATAGTTACTAATATCATTTGCATCAATAAAAGGCACTACATACTTACTGTTCTTTGCAGCGGCTCTTAAAAGTGTGATACCTCCAATATCAATAAGCTCTATGTTCTCGTCAAAATTACCGAACTCAGGGAATGGATAAAGATCCACATAGACCATTTCAATACTCTTCAATGGATTATCATTTTTCAAGGGTCCTTTTCTTAATATGGCTTCATAGATAATGGGTGATAGTGTCTTTACCCTGCCGTCCTGAACATCATGAATATTGGTTATTTCGGTTAAATCCTTTGCTTCAACACCGTTTTCGCTTAAATATTTATATGTTCCGCCACTTGCAAATATCTCATAACCATGTTTCTTTATTTTTTTACATATTTCAACAAGTTCATTGTCTTTTTTGAACGATGAAATAATGGTGCCAGGTTGACGCTTTGACGCTTTCATTTTATATCCTTTTTCGCAATATTTTCCTTGATAAAAGAATTTATCGCTGTGATTTTTTTAGAACTCCTTTTTATCCTTTCTAGAGCACTTGAAATAGTACTATGTTTTTTAGCCCTTTCAATAATTCTGATTTTGTTCAATGTAAAATTACAAAAATATCTTAGTAAATACCACTTCAAATGTAACACAAATTTACTTTTTGTTTTCCAAATACCTTTCCAATATTCATTTTTTATGGAGGCTTTTGCTATAATATTTTTTATCTCCTCATATGATACTTTTTTTGTTTGATAATAATTTGCTCTCTTTTCCAAATCTACCTTTTTCCTGTTCTGCCTTCTATTAATATTTTTTAAAATTTCTTCTTTTTTAATCTTATTCATTAAAAATTGTCCATGAAATTTTTCAATATTTTCTAATTTCACCTTATCATTAACTAAATCCCTTACCCATTTTTTGAAAAATTTTCTTCCGACCTCACGATCCTTTGAAAAATAGTCATAAATAATACTGTAATTTTTATTATCATTCTCATTTATTATTTCATCTAAATTCGACCATTTGTACTTAAAAATATCATTTACAATTCCTGATTTAATTGGATTCAAAATGATATATCCCAATACCGTCATAAAGTATTCGTCTGTATCAATTAACTTAGTTTTATGTCGACTTTCAAAAACGGGTCCTTTCCTATTAAATTTTTTATTTATATAGCGAGCAAATTTTGTTGCATATCTTTGAATAAATTCCGATAAATTTTCATTATTAATTCTCAAAATAATATGAAAATGATTTTGCATGCACATCCAAAATATTATATCCACATTGAAATAATTAGCAGCTTCGTAAAGGTACTTTACAAAAACCCTAACAATTTCAATATCTTGGAAAAAAGCTTCTCCGTTAATAAACCTATTATAAAAATGGTACACCCCATTCTTAACTACAATCCTTCTTGGTCTAATCATTTTAATTCACCTCAATATTTAATTTTAAAAGAGTCAAAGCGTCAACCTGGCACCTTTCTTAATCTCTTTAATATCTCTTGGTAATGCTCCATTACTTCACCAAGCCCTCTTCTGTATCGTTCCTTATCAAGCATTTCGCCGCTAAAATCCCATAAACGACACGAATCCGGATCGATCTCATCGGCTAAAAGAAGATTTCCGGCCTTATCTCTTCCAAATTCTATTTTAAAATCAACCAGTGTTATTTTCACTTTATGAAAGATCTCTTTTAGTATTTCATTTACCTTTAAAGCATATTCCTTCATCTTCTCAACCTCATCAAGATTTGCAAGTTCAAAATATTCAAATAATTCCCTCGTTAATTGAGGATCATTCTTTTCATCATCCTTAAAAAAGAATTCCACAATGGGTTGTTTTAACCGTTCACCTTCTTTAATGGTAAATCTTTTTAGAAAACTTCCATATGCAATGTTCCTAACAACCACCTCAACAGGTATCATTTTTAGATCTTTTACCTTAATGGTCACATCATCGACCTTTTTTTCATATGAAATTGGAAGGCCACTCTTTTCCACTTCTTTCATAAGAAAATAACTGATCTCACAATTGATCCTGCCCTTCTCATCCAATTCATCCTTTCTCTGGGAATTAAAGGCGGTAATGCTGTTCTTGAACTTTAAAAAATAGCTGCCCGTCTCCTCGTCAAAGAGAACAATCTTTGTTTTACCTTCTCCAAGTGTTTTCATATAACCTCTCCTATGATGAAATATTTTTTGGGAATACTGTCCTTATATTTTTTATCCATTATTAAAGCCATGCCAATACCCATATTAAAAACATGAAACATTTCATCTTTTGGAACTCCACAGGCCATTATCCTCTTAAAGACCTCAGGAATATTCCAGCTATAGTTTAGTTTATATTTCATCCCATTAGGCATAATTCTTTTTATATTTCCCGGGAGACCTCCACCTGTAATATGTGCCATTGCCTTTATGCTCATTTTCTTTCTCAACCTTTCTATTTCTTTTACATATATTTTTGTGGGTATCAATAGGTCCTCTGTTAATTTCAACTTCTTTTGCGAAATAAGATAATTGACCAATGAATAACCATTTGAATGGATACCGCTTGAAGGAATACCAACAATGATATCCCCCTTTTTTATCTTTCCCTTCAAAATATCATCTTTTTTCCCTATGCCGAGAGCAAAACCGACAAGGTCAAATTTATCTTTATATACCCTTTGCATTTGAGCGCTTTCTCCACCAACAAGTTTAACATTAGCAATTTTACATCCCTCAATGATTCCTTCCATTAATGCGGTGAATATCTCTTTGTTCATATAGCCGAATCCGATATAATCAAGAAAAAAATTGGGCATAACACCGGAACAAATGATATCATTTACATTCATTGCCACAAGATCGATGCCAATAGTTTCATAAATATCAAGTCCTTTTGCAAGCTCTATTTTTGTCCCAACACCATCAGTGCTCATTGCAATATAGTTATCACCAACCTTAGAAACTGCAGCGAATTTTCCTATATCATCGTTTTTCATTCCCTTGTCTTTCAAAAGTTTTGAAACAATCCCGGGAATAGCATCAGCTAAATTCAAATTTACACCAGCCTTTTTATAATAATCCATCATCCTTGAACTCCTTGGGATAGCTCCCATTGAAACATGCATAGCAATATTTATCTTCTTCCCCGTTGAATACCGTTTTCAATCCCTCGACACTTAGATAATTAACGCTTTCGATACCAAAAAATTTTGCCATTTCAGCAGGGTTGAACCTATTTGCGATCAATTCATCTCTCGTAGGTGTATCAATACCGAAGTAGCATGAATATTTTATTGGGGGAGCAGTAATAAAAAAATGTATCTTTTTCACTTTATATTTTTTCAATAGCAATATGATCTCTCTTGCCGTAGTTCCTCTTACAATAGAATCATCTAAAAGTGCAATGGATTTTCCCTTAATTACTTCCAATATAGGTCTTAATTTCATTCTTATGATATTTTTCCTTTCTTCAATTGTAGGTTGAATGAATGATCTCCCCACATAATGGTTCCTTATTAAACCCCGATCCAATTTTATCCCGCTTTCCTTTGCAAACCCTAAAGCCGCAGAAAAACCTGAATCAGGAACAGCCACCACAAGGTCTGCGGCAATACCTTTGTATTCTCTTGCCAATTGCTCACCCATTTTATAACGCATTTGGTGGACATTATGACCGAAAATAGTGGAATCAGGTCTGGCAAAGTATATATGTTCAAATACACATTGTTGTAAAAGTTTATTATTATCAAATTTAATGAATTCTTTTTTACCGCTTTTATCAATTCTTAAAATGGTCCCGGGGGATATTTCATTAATATATTTTCCGTTCAAAAGTTCAATACTGCATGTCTCTGAACTTATTACCGTTCCACCTTCCACTTCACCATAAACCAAGGGTCTATAACCGAATGGATCACGAATACCGTATAAAGCTTCATCAGTAAGGAGTACTAGGGAAAAAGCACCTTTTATACTCTTTAATGTATTTTTTAAGGCATCAAGAAAGTCACCGCTTTGATGGGCAATATGATGAAGTATCACTTCGGAATCTGAATTGCCTTGAAAAATTGCACCTTTCTTTATCAGGTCCCTTTTTATTGATTCCAAATTGATAAGATTTCCATTATGAGCCAAAGAAATATTACCAAAATGCGTTTTCACATAAATGGGCTGTGCATTCACCATGGAACTATCACCAGCGGTTTTGTACCTAACATGACCAATAGCAGAGGCACCTTCTTCAACATGTTCGCGAATATTTTTTAAATTGCTCACAAATCCTTCTGCCTTATAGGTGTAAAAATGATCGTTGAAATCTACAGTTATACCACATGATTCCTGCCCTCTATGTTGTAAAGAAAAAAGGGAAAGATACATTTTTTTATAGATATTTTCTACCCGTCCAATGATGCCACAAACACCACAATACTCTTTCATTTCAAATGCCCCGTAAAACTATTATCGTAATTATTCTTTGCCTTTTCATAAATATCTTCGCCATCCAGCATAAATCCTGTTTTTCCACTCTTTTTAATATTTCCCAATTTCTTAATACTGTATTCTTTGAAAATGTTCTTGAATTTTTCCTCATTCTCCTTTGCTATTTGAAAGATCATGGTATATGGTGATTCGCTGAAGCTGTTCTTAATATCAATTTTATTTATCTTAATATTTAAAACCCTATTCAAAAACATTTTAAATATTGTAATAAGTGAGCCACCCTTTGATTGTACCCTTGCGGAAAGATAGAGATCTCTGTTATTTTTAAGGATTTTTACAAATTCTTTTATATCCTTTAATTCGACGAATGAGACACTGCCATCCTTTATCTTCAAGATATCTCTGGCAAATACCGACGGATAAAGCTGCTTTTTTGTAAGATTGAGCTCATAAACAACACTGTCAATTTCAGTAAATGAATTGTGTTTTATATCCTTAAAGCCGTTCTTCAAACCCACCATTCCTATCTCGATCAATGGTTTTATTGCGCCATTAGCACTTTCATTATAAAAACTTACATTTCCGCTGATTACTGGAACATCTAAACCTTTGCATGCCTTGTTCATTCCTTCAAGCCCGTGGACAAATTCTCCCATTATCTCAGGGTCCTCAGGATTTCCGTAATTAAGACAATCGGTAATACCAATTGGAATAAAACCCGCAAGAATATGTTCAAGGTAAGCCCTAACAATAGTGGCATACCCTCCCTTTTCGGGATTCAAATAATTCTGATCGTGATATCCACTGAATGAAACAGAAAGGAACTTATTCTCCTTCATTACCCTTAAAATGGAAAAACCGGAACCGGGGCCAATAATAGTATCATCTCCAAC
>JAGGYO010000099.1 GCA_021162505.1 bacterium | reverse complement strand
TTAGTTCTAACAGAAGAAGTTATAAAAAAAGATAAGAGATATTATTATAAAAATGATGAAGTAAAGGTGATGAAATTCAAAAGAAATGGAATTGCCCAATATCAGCCATTCTATCCCTTTAAAAAGGTCGTTTTGAAAAACGGTAATATTAAATTTATTAACAAGGCAGATCTCAAAAAAGAAAAACGGAAAAAGTTTTGGATATTTAACGAAACATTTTATACTTACGAGGGAAAAGAAATAAGATTTTTAAGGTATAAAAAAGGGGATATTATAGAGGGTAAATTAATTGTTCAAAAAAGCCGCAGACGATATACGGAGATAGCAAAATTTTCTTATGCTTCATTGAAGAAAAAGACATTTATTTTTAATAATTTTAGGGAGGCATGGGTACAAGGAGAGTATTTCGGTTATTATTTAAAAAACAGTATTTTAACATCTGTAATATCTACTATATTGCAATTAATCCTTGCCATTGGCGCCGCATTTGCATTTGCAAGATTGGAATTTCCTTTCAAGGAGACGATATTTACCCTGTTCTTAGCGACAATGATGATACCTTCTCAGATGTTATTGATCCCGAATTATATTATTATAAGCAAGATAGGTCTTTATAATAAACTATGGGGTATTATTATTCCGTGGATAGCAAATGTTACGAACATATTCCTTTTAAGACAGTTCTTCAAGTCCATTCCCAATGATCTTTTTGATTCAGTTAGAATTGACGGCGGAGGTATGCTCCATGGAATTTGGCATATTGCAATCCCCCTTTCCAAACCCATTTTAATAACTACCGGTCTATTTTCATTTATATTCCAATGGAATTCTTTCATTTGGGTTTTGATCATTACAAATGATCCTAAGATACAGACATTACAGGTTGGATTGTCCAACTTCTCTCAGGCTTTCGGAACCGATTGGAATCTACTAATGGCTGCTTCCACTATAGTAATATTACCCTTGGTCGTACTTTATTTCTTCGTGCAAAAGCGCATAATTGAGAGCTTGGCACGAAGCGGATTAAAGGGATAGGAGATTAAAATGAAAAAAGTGTTCATAGTGTTTTTCGTAATTTCTCTCTTTTTTTTCACCTCTTGTGGCGGAAAGAATGTAAAGAAATATAATAATAAGGTCTTGATATTCTGGCATTCAATGGGTGGAGTAATGGGGAGGGTCCTGAATAACCTTATAGATGAATATAACGGTACTAACCCCGAATATAGGATCGTTCCAAAATACAAAGGCAATTACTCTGCATTGATACAATCAATACTCGCAGGTATTCCTGCCCATTCGCTGCCTGATATTTCGCAGGCATATGAATCATGGACATCCAAATTAATTGATAATGATATTATCGTTCCGCTACAACCATACTTTGATGAATTAACCCAGGAAGAGAGGGATGATTTTTTCCCTATATTCATAAAGAACAATACCTTCGGTAAAACATTATGGTCCATTCCATTTAATAAAAGTGTACCCGTAATGTATTATAATAAGGAGATGTTCAAAAAATACGGTATTGAACCACCTAAAAAGTGGAATCCAATTTCAAAAGAAAGTGAATTTGATACTGTTTGTAAAATGCTTACTGTAGATGATGACGGAGATGGTATACCCAATCAAACAGGTTATGCCTTCAATATATCCGTAATGATGTGGGAATGTTTTTTATATCAGGCTGGAGGTTCACTCACTGATCCAACGGGGAAGACACCTGTATTTAATGAACAAGCAGGTGTCGATGCAATAAAATGGTGGAAATCCCTCATGGATAGAAAATATGCTTTTAAAACGCAGGGGTTTGATTTCCAAAATAACTTTGCATCGGGAAATGTAGGCATGATCATGACATCCTGTGTTTCCAAATTTTATATGAAAAATAAATTAACATTTGAAATGGGTATTACATCATTGCCGTATTATAAACACAGGGCAGTCATTTTAAGCGGTACTAACCTTGTGGTAGTGAAATCAACGGAAAAGAGACAACGAGCTGCATGGAAGTTCTTGAAGTGGCTTACATCGCCTGAAATAACAGCTAAATGGTCTGTTAATACTAATTATTTACCCATTAGAAGATCCTCAATGGATACTGAAATAATGAAAAAGGCACTTGCCGAAGATCCATATCTAATGGTACCGATAGATGAATTAGAATATGCGTATTTTGAGCCGCAAAGCAGTGGGTGGTATAATTCAAGGAACATAATTTCTGAAGCAATAGAAATGATCCTTTTGGGTATCACAGGTACACAGAAAGGGTTAGATGATGCGGCTAAAAAGATCAAGCCGGAATTAAATAAATAGGGGTATATTATGAAAAATAAAAAAGAGAAAAAGTTCACTAAAGCTATTTCTAAGAAACTTATAATTGCTTTTTTAGCAGTACTCACTATATTTGCTGTTATATTGGGAGTATATTATTTTCAAACTACCAGCTTAGTGGAACAAAGACTTGATGCTGTGGGAAAAGCGCTTATCAGTAATATTAATTCTTCTCTTTCTATCGGGATACTGACAGGTGATGAGGGTAGTTTACAGGACCCCATGAAAGCACTGACAAATGTTGACAATGTGGGATGGGTCGGCGCTTACGATAAAGAAGGCAAAATAATTACATCTGCGGGTATCTTACATAAGGGAATGAAATTAACAAGCAGTTTTTCAAAAAAATTCCTCCAAAGAATGAAAAATGAAAAACTCATCATTGTAAAAGAATCTCTTTATAAAAATTTTTACACTCCTATATACTTCAGTATCGACGGCGGGAAACAAATTATAGGATATGTTAATATCAATATGTCAAGAAAAGATGTAAGAAAGAGCATTGCCGCACTTATAAGGACATTAATATTTATTATTGTGATCGCTTTTATTTTTGCCTTTGTTATTTATTTTTTTATTATTAAACGTTTTCGCGAAGGTATTGATCAGCTCAAGAATAGGGTTTTCGAGCTTTCAAAAGGAGGTGGTGACCTTTCTTATAGAATAGAGTATAAAAATAATGATGAACTTGGTGAAATTGCTTTCTTTTTTAATAATTTCCTTGATATTTTAGAGGTTATTATTGGGAAGGTAATGCAAATTTCAAAACATATATTGGAATATTCGGAAAATTTGTCTACGGCAGCCGAAGAAATGTCTGCATCAACGGAAGAGATCTCTTCAACAATAGAGGAACTATCCGATGGCATGATGCACCAAAGTGAAAAAGTTGAAAATGTAAAGAACTTTATTGAAAAGGTCGTTACATTCGCTCAATCTATTAAACAAAATTCGGAATCGACCTTGGGCGGATTTGATGAATTGGTGAAATTATCCGATGGAAGTAAGAATGAAATAAAAAATTCCTTATCAAATTTAGATCAGGTTCGTGATCTATTCTCTAATATTGAGAACCTTATAAATGAATTGGCTAATATGTCAAATCAAGTTGGTGAATTTGTCAATTCAATAAAAAATATTGCAAATCAGACCAATTTATTGGCATTGAATGCAGCAATTGAAGCAGCGCGTGCGGGAGAAGCGGGAAAAGGTTTCTCGGTTGTTGCAGAACAGGTTAAAAAATTATCGGAGCAAAGTTCATTGGAATCAGAAAAGATAGAAGAAACAATTAACAAGGTCCAAAAGCAAGTTGAAACATTATCCGAAACTATTTCAAATGGAAGTGAAGTGATCAATGGTATTTCAAATATTTCCTCAAATACGGAAGCTTCTTTTGTGACAATAGATGATAAGATCAATGGTGCGAATGAAAGTTTGAATCAAATTAGTGAAATGATAAAGCAGCAGGTTGATGAAACGAAACAGATCAATGGTTCTATACTGGAGATCGCTTCAATTTCAGAGGAAGGCGCAGCAAGCACAGAGCAAGCATCTTCATCTACTGAAGAACAAGCAGCATCTATGGAGGAATTATCTGCCGCTGCAATAGAATTAGCAAATATTGCAAAGAATTTGAAGAAACAAGTAGATCAATTTAATATAGAAGAAAATGAACCAGAAGCTCCGGGTAATAAAGAATAAACGATATAAGGGTTCATTTAATATGGCTTTGGACGAAGCTATATTTCAAGACTACAATAAAGAAGGTATACCTACCTTGAGGTTTTATCAATGGGAAAAACCTACCCTATCTCTCGGTTATTTCCAAAAAAGCCGATTATTCGAAAATCTGTGGGGATCTGTGCAGACTGATATTGTGAGAAGACCTACCGGTGGACGAGGAGTAATACATGATCTTGAGCTGACATATGCGGTCGTCGGCGGGTATGATGAATTCTTTAACGGAAAGGATCTTGTTGGATCTTATTTTGATATATCAAAATTATTTCAGAGGGCATTTAAGAATATGGGAATAAATATAGAGATAGAAAAGCAAAAACTTAAAACAAATTCTCCTAATTGCTTCGAATCTCCGTCTCTTTTTGAGATAACATTGAAAGGGTATAAGATAATAGGCAGTGCACAATACAGAAATAGTGGAAAATTTTTGCAGCACGGCTCAATAATCCTTGATATTGATTATCCAATATGGTCAGAAGTCTATAATATTTCTAAGAAGAAATTAGTGGACACGGTAAAGGGAATATCCCATTTAATAGACAAGAAGATCACCTATGATGAGATAGAGGAAAATATTATTAAAGAATTTGGAAATGTGTATGAATTGATAAATGAAGAACCCACTCCGGAGATCGTTAAAAAGGCAAATGCACTGGATAAAAATAAATATTCTACAAAAGAATGGACATATAAGAAATGAAATTATGGTTCAATGGTATTCCTGAAGTTATTAAATTAAAACAACCCGTCATTTTTTTAGATGGTGATGAGTATTATTTTAAAGAAGAAATAGTTAAATTGCTGAAGAAGCAAATACTTGGAAAAGAGGGCAGTGTTTTTAATTTTCAAGAGGTAAATCCGGATAATTGGGAAAACAGACAATCTTTTGAAAGTAATTTAAGACAATTGGGATTTTTGGGGAAACGGTTTGTTCTTATAAATTATTTTGATAGTTTTTCCACACAGAACCAAAAGGATATATTATCCACGCTTATCAATCTTAATGTGAAAGATAATAATTCTTTGGAAGTACTTATCGTAACAGGTAAAAAATTACAGGTCAACCAGAAAAAAGAATTGTTGAAGATCTTCAATGATTTTATAAAAGAACCGAATATTGCCTATATGAATATTTATAACCTGAATACTTATGATCTGAAAAATTGGATAAATAAATATTTTAAAGATAAAGGGAAGAGCATTCAACTCAGCTATATTGATTATGTGATCGCTTCCACGGATAATTCGCTAATAGCAATAAAAAAGGAGTTAGATAAAATAATTCTCTATATGGGAGATAAAAAATTCATTGAGCTTTCCGATATTAACGAAGCAACGGGTGATTTTAAGATCGTAAATTTTTTTGATTTTAGCGATGCCGTTTTTTTTAGTTCAAAAAATGACGCATTGATGATCTTAGATAGAATAATAGATGAATCTTCAACTGGTTGGGATATGAGACTGTTGCAAACCTTATGGTGGACATTTAAAAGGAATTTAAATATATCAAAGGCGATCAAAACATCTGATGATAAAACTTTGATGTATAAGATCATGGCACCGAAAGATAAAAAACCAAAGATATTAAGTAATATAAAAGTTATGACATTTAGACAATTTAAAGTTCAAAGTATGGGATTAATGAAATTAGAACTCACCTTAAAGGGTAGAGCGTCAAATATAGTTTTAAAAAGAAAGGCTTATGAAGATTTTATTTTCCAGATGCCTTTGATAACTCATTAATCAATTGACTAAAACGAGAGATTTTTCTTGCGGCTTTATTCCTATGAATAATGCCTTTGTCAGCGATTCTATCATAATAGGACACGAGCTGCTTATAAAGTTTCATGATCTCTTCCAAACTCTTTTTTTCATCAATTGCGGAATAGAACATTTTTTCATAGGTTTTCACTGTGCTTTTATAATAAATGTTTCTCGCTCTTCTCTTTGCGTTTTGTTTAATTCTCTTAATAGCCGATTTATGATTAGCCATATCAATCCTCCAATATCCAATATTTTCCAATTATATCATAAATATTAATCTATTACAAATTATTATATTACTTTTTTCTTTGCAATAATATTTTAAAACCTCTTATAGTAAAGCTGAATAAAATGATAAAGTAATAAAAGATACGATAAAAAATATTTTTAGAAAAGTGTTTCTTTGCATATTTTAAATAAGACCTATGGAGGTGGAATAAAAATTTAAAAGGTGCAGTTCTAAAACTCTCGCCACCTAAATGTTGCACAGTGATGAATGGGTTGTAATATATATTAAAACCGTTTTCTCTTATGGTCCTGCAAAGATCTATATCTTCACTGAAAAAGGAAAATCTCTCATCAAAACCCTGAATAGTGGTAAGTATTTTCTTTTTTATAAGCATACAACTTCCCGAAATAATGTCAACAGGAATTATCTTATTATCAGTATAGTACGACATTGGATATTTGCCTATAGTATGTGAGTGCGGGAAGATCTTGTGAAGCTTTAAACCATAAAAGAACATAGCCATTGGTGTTTGTTCTCCTCTTCTACCTTGAAATTGGATCTTATTATTTCTGTCAATTAATTTGGGTCCCATTACATCAATATTAGGATTTTTTTCCAGGAATTTTATCATTTTATCCAAACTATTTCTTAGCAAAAATGCATCATCATTGAGTATCAAAATATATTGTCCTTTTGCAATTTTAAAGGCAGGATTATAAGCTTTTGAAAATGATGCTCCTCTTTCAAAGCGGATAAATTTAATTTTGTGATTTTCAAGAAAATTTTTCAAAGGAGGATGAGAACCATTATCGATGATGATGATCTCCTTTTCGGTATCGTTTTCAAAAATAAATTTCAAATTTTTTTTCAGAATATGAGGTTTATTATACCCAAGTATGATAATCGAAACTATTGTCATTAAAAAAAATAGCGCATAGGGGAGTCGAACCCCTGTACCTGGACTGAGAATCCAGTGTCCTGACCACTAGACGAATGCGCCATTATATATAAATGGCACGCCCAGCAGGATTCGAACCTGCGACCTACGGATTAGAAGTCCGTTGCTCTATCCAGCTGAGCCATGGGCGTAGCCGTTTATTATTTCCCTGCAAAGGTGTATTTAACAAAAAGTAATACCAATACAAGTACCAGTGTGATAATAATCCCCATCAATACAAAAATAGTGATATTTTTCTTCTTCTTTGACTTTCCTTTTTTGCCTCTTGCTTTTTTCTTTCTCTCCATGCGTTTTTCATATTTCTCAGGTGTAAGCCATTCAATAACTCCGTAATGGTTAATGTATTTTTTGTATCCCTTTTCAAGATAGAACTTTTCAATTTCCTCATTTCTAATGCGTTTCTTTTCCAGCTCGTATTCAAATGTATGCGTGTTATCATCTTCTTCATTGCGGTTATTATCTTTTTTATTTTCGATAGATTCTAATTCTCTTCTAATTTCTTCACGAATACTTCGTTCCTCTTGAGGGGTCATTTTCTTTTGTTCCATAATACACCTTTAAATGTTAATTATATTAAATTTTCAAAATAAATCAAGTAATCTTATAAAAAATATTACTTCAAAGAGAAATTAAATATTTTAAATTATTCCGCTGGAGGAGTTGAACTTGGTGCTTCGATGGCTTCGCCTTCTCTATCCTTCCAAGCAACAACGCCGATGATAATTAAATTTACAATTGGTATGAACATTAAAATAATCCACCATCCCGGATAGTTTCTCCTTTTTAATATTTCGAGCCAAATAATAATTACAATTACAATATTTACGATAGGGATCAGTAAAAGGATAATCCACCAAACGGGTTTTTGGGCGATTTGGATCATTAAAACGAAATTAAGAATGGGGATCCAAGCAAACCAAGCATTTTCAGTATTGGTTTTTTTGGCAATTGCCTGTAAAACCAATGCCATATAAACATAACCTGCAATGCTAAGTATCCAAGTAAACAATAATGATGCACCTGCTGCACCTGCTGCGCCACTCATATTTTCCATAGTAACCTCCTAATAATGAATTATACTTTATTTTTACTAAAAAATCAAACCAATTTTAGGGACTTAACGATTATAACATATAGCGAGAAATGTATAAATGAATTAAACTTTTCAAAAAAAAATCCTCTTTGCATCACGCTAATTTCATCCCCAAATCGTTTCGGTTGCA
>JAGGYO010000271.1 GCA_021162505.1 bacterium | reverse complement strand
ATGTATAAATTATCTGCATATCTTGAGTTGGGGTAATAGAGAAACCATAATAATTCCTTTTAAAATCAGAATTGGTCCTGCCGGCGTTACCAATACGATTTTCATACATAATATTAAAAAGAACACTATTCCGTTTAAAGGGAATTACAAGGTCAAGATCTGAATAGTAGGTATCAATATATAGATCAGCTATGAGTTCTTTTTGTAGAGAATAATTAATATTTATTCCCCCCCCCATGCCATTAATCCCATTAATAAAAGATATATCCTCATCATAATAATTTACATTGGTAAGTAGAAATTGAGGAAAATTAGCCAGATCAAAGGTGCCGAGTTTTAAACTGTTCAAAGTGATCCCCGAGAAAACAATTGATGTATTTACAGCAGAAAGTCCCGGATAGCTTAAAAAAACACCGGAACCAAGGGAGTAATTTCGCATTGAAAGCCCTTGAATATCGGCAATTGAAGAATAGAGATCTTGGGATTTAATAGATATTGCATTAGTATCTTTGATACCTATTACAATGATCTCAAATGCAAATAGTTTGAACGAAAAAGAAAGCAATAATATTAGCAGCCATTTTTTCACAGCATCCTCCGTACAAAAGATCGCTTCAGAATATTCTGACTTGGGCATCAAGTCTCTACCTTCCCTTCCCGGCGTTTCCACCAGTGGTATAAAGGTTTTGTAGCCCATACAGCTGCGGGGACAGTCACGGATTCACACCGTGTTCCTCTAAAGAGATTTTTCTTTTTTTATTTTATTATACAAAATCCTTAAATTATTTTTATATGATTCCCATTTTGGTTTTGCCGCTCGAATGGGCATATCAATTTCACCATAGGATAATCCCGGTTGATAACCTATTTTATAATCGACCGGATAAAAATAACCCTTGAGATATTCAACATATCCTCCATAATTTGTTGCTATTACAGGGATATCATTTTTAACTGCATCAAAGATTGATAAACCAAATGCTTCGGATGAACTCATTTGAATATAGCAATCCATATCAATAAAGAACTCCTTCATTTTTTTGTCATCATAATATTCATCAACGATCTCGACATTTTCAAATTGGGAATACTCTTTTTTAACATCTGCTACACTTTCTTCCCAATGATAGAGATCTTTTTTATTATCAGGTAATGTTTTTAAAACGAACTTAGTATCCTTATTATGCCCCAATTCCTCTAAAAAGCCATGTAACATAAAGGGAATGTTCTTTCTTTTATGGGGTGTAGCAATTGATTTAAAGATAATCATATCTTTTCTTGGTTCTCGGTTTATTTTATCCATTATGGGAAACGGAATAGAAAAGATCCTTTTTTTTACTCCAGCTTTTAAACAGAGCTCCTTAACAAAATTGGAAGGAACGATTAAGAAATCGAGATATTTATTTATATCTTCTACCCAGCTTTCAGGAATGGGAAGCGTTTCATAAACAAAGATAGCACCCTTTTTCTTGCCGCGAATGTTCTTATAGAGTTTGGGGTGTGTAAAAGCGATCTCCACATCACCGATAAAATCTTTCGTAACAAAATGATCTTTAATAATAGTTGGTAGTGAAAAATTCTTATCAAATCCGATGCCTTTTTTATCCTTGAAATGGACTTCAAATTGAATATCGATCCCGGAATTCAAATAGATATTAGCAAGTCTCCTTAATACATTTGACCAGGAAAAATAAGACCTTAACATGCCGTAAAAGACAATTGTATTGATTTTCATTTAATAATTAAAAATAAACATGGGCTCCATGAGCATTAATACTTTTGGTTCTTTTGGTTTCATCATGAATATATTGGCAAGACCAATATCAAAGGGTAATGATATTTTATTCCCACTGTTTTGGAAATATTTGAAATGGATATCTTTTTTGATATGATTTTCTTCTTTTATTTCCTCAATATAATCTAAGAAAGTTCCTACGCCATCTATCAATTTAATATCTTTCCCTTCGCTTGCAGAATATATTTTTCCCTTAGCAATTGATCTTACATAATCTTTTTCAAGTCCTCTGGATTTTGCAACCCTGTCAATGAATATATCATATGTTTCTGTAAGAAAGGTTATGAATTGTTCTTTTTCTTTTGAATTGAAATCATTATATGCCGAGAAGAAATTGTTATTTTGTCCCGCACCAACACTGCTTTTACCGATATTAAATTTTTTCAAAAGTCCTTCAATACTAAATTTCCCCCCTAATACACCAATGCTTCCTGTGATGGTAAAAGGTGATGCCCAGATTTTATGAGCATTAGCAGAGATATAGTATCCGCCTGATCCGGCAACATCATACATATAAACATATATCTTTTTCTTCTTGCTTTTCAAGAGTTCGGTCAGTTGAAATATCCTTTCCGAAATTTCAGCAGAACCCCCGGGACTTTTCACCAAAATAATGAATTCGTTTATCTTTGATTTTTCTATCCTTTCGACCAGATTCTTATAACTTTTTCCTGAAATATTCTTTGCTTGAGAGAAAATACTATTTCCCGAACTTTCTGAGATATCACCGGAAAGAGAAATGATTCCCAAGTCATGGTCATTAAAACTTCCCCAGTTGTCTTTATATTTCCATTTTAGATCCACTAAAGCCGCTTTTTTTAAAAAGTAATCCTTGGGATCTTTTACATAGGGGACCACATCGGTAATAAGTCCCAATTTCTTTGCTTCTTCCGCATAGATAAATCCTTTTTTCGCGCTGATCGTATCAATATCAAGATCTTTGTCTTTCTGGATATCATTTATGATCTGAGAATATAATTTACCTAAAACATTATTGTAATTTTCTTTCATCTCTTTCGATGCGCTGTCCCTTGTATAGGGCTCAGTCGCGGATTTATAGATGCAGGCTTCGGGTCTGTAAAATTCACCCTTGACCCCAAATTTCTCCAAGATATTTTTATAAAAAAGAATTTCCCCACCTAACCCTGAAAGATAAAGGTTATTGCCATTGTTCATTATGATCTTATTCCCTACGGAAGCAAGATAATAATTTTTTAGCCTTGTATTTTCTGCAAGATAAAACACAATTTTACCCTTGGGATTTATTTTTTTATATTTTTTTAAAAGTTGACGGATCTCATAAAGTTGTGACAGAGAAAGTTCATTGTCTTTAATGGTAATATAAAAACCTTTAACATGTTTATTTGCTATTTGTTCATTTAATTTTAAAATTAGATCAAGATATGATCTTGTTTTATTCGGCATCAAAATACTCATTAAACCCTTAGTAGGAGGAATTACGATCCCATAGGACCCGCTGATATCTATCTTTAGTATCCTATTTGGATTGAAGTATGCTTTATCAGTATTGTTATTAACGGGACTTTCCCTATTGATCCTGAAATTATCTTTATCAAGATATTCGCCTACGAAATAATTATGTTCTGTGAAAATAGAAATTCCGCCCCTTAATTCCCAATTATCATCATCTACATAATGCAAATTCCCAAATAGTCCTAAATTTTGAATTGGCTTTATCTCAATTGAAGTAAAAAGATCTTTTTTATATGTTTCATAAAAGTACCTATAATCAAAAGAAAGCGATAATATGGAATTGGAAAGGGGCCTTAGTGTTAACGATGCTATCATATCTTTTGTTTTTCCCCATTGAGCAGTATAACCCAATCGCAGAAAGGAGTTACCCCAGAATGCACCACCATCTCCCCACCATTCTTTACTTATTTTTGAAATATCGTAGTGATAATTGAAGCCGATGCCAATACTCCCCAAATTCGTTCCTGCATTAAAATGAAGTATCCATTGTTTATTGTCATTGAATTCAATACCCAATCCACCTCCGTCTCCTCCGCCAATATATCCGAATGTTTTGAAACCATTGACCATATTAAAATAGAGTTCATCTCCACTTCTTCCCTTTAGAAAGGATGAACCGGGATTAAATAAGAGAGATGATGCTCCATCATTATTGGAATATGATAAATAGTCATATGAAAAAGATAGGGAAAAAAAGAAGAACAATAAAGTAAATAAAATGAATAACTTTTTGTTCATTAATACCTCCAAAATATAAAACCGTTAATTATTATTGAGGATTGGGGTCATTATTTCCGGAAGAACTGATTACCAATGGAACTATATTGCTTACCCCTACTTTATTTCCGTCAGAATCATATCCGTTACAGGATATTTTGACTGTTTTGCCGTCATACGGTGTAAAATCAAAGGTAAAATTATAGGGAGATATTTGATTTACTGACTTTTCACTACTATCGATAAAGAGAATGACTTTTGAAATACTGGAATCATAGATTTTAACTGTAATTGAAACTTCCCCAAATAGAATTTCCCCATCAGTAGGAGAAGTGATCGCCAAGGTGGTATTATCCGGCGTGGTGATCTTTGATTTACAGTTCCCTAAGGAAAAAAGAATAAAGATTAAAAAAACAAAGATTGCAATATGCTTCATATACTATTATAACTTTTTTCTATTAAAAATCAAATTTTTTTTTAATTTTTTTTATAATATAAAAGTGAAGAGAAATAAATGGAATAAACGCAGAGCATTAGAATAGTTGAGGGTTAAAAATTGAGAGTTATCAAAACAAAATACTTTCACCGCAGAGACGCGAAGATCGCAGAGAAGGAAGCAAAGAATCCCGGAAGGGAATTGAGAGTTAAATAAAATCCAGTTCCAAAGATTGAAAGGTTCAAAAGTTCAAGGTAAAACAAGGGAAAAAACGACAATTAAAGAAAGTGAAAAGTGAAGAAGTCATCCAGAGGGAACTTTGTTCCCGTAGGGATCTCCATGAGATTGTGACACTTCCCCTTTGCTAAATTCACGCTTACCGTTATTTCCCAAAAAAAGAAATTGTTCCTACACCTTCTGGCAATTGTAATTGTATAAATTGGTTATGTGGAAATGTATTGTTAAAAATATGCATTCTGTTTTCAAATTTTACTTGCCTCGTAAATTTAATTTCTACATTACATTTGCTATTTAATTTATAATGAACTTTTAATT
>JAGGYO010000068.1 GCA_021162505.1 bacterium | reverse complement strand
TGGGTCTTTTTAGAAAAATAACGGCAAGGAGCCAATGGAGATATGGTCCCCCATTACTACAACCGTTTATTGACATTATCCGTATGTTTTCTCAGGATGGATTTTCACACGGTTTTATTTTTGATTTCGGTTTATGCTTATCCATTGCCGGCTCTATTCTGGCTATTTTTTTTACACCACTCGGTGGGTTTTGCGTTATTAGATCTTCCAGTGGCTTATTAATACTGCTTTACATTTTATTATTGGCACCATTAGGAATGGCGTTATCCGGTGGGGCAGCGGCAAATCCCAATTCCAGTATTGGAATTTCAAGAAAATTAATGATGTCTTTTGCATATGAAATTCCGTTTACAATAATAATTGTTTCATTAATGTCTTATTATAAAAGCATATCTATAATTAATATTGTTAATGCTCAGGCTAATTTTCATTGGGCTTTATTTTCACCTCTTGCCTTTTCGGGAATTGCTTACTTTTTAATTTTGAACGCAATGCTTGGCTTAAGACCTTTCGATATTGCTTCTGCTCCTCAGGAAATTTCATCAGGGGAATTAGTGGAATATAGTGGGAAGTATTTTGGCTTACATCAAATAGATCATGCGTTACATCTATTTCTTTATATTGCCTTGATCGTTAATCTTTTTTTGGGAGGAGGAAATATAATATTCTTTTTGGTAAAAATGTTTTTTGTATTTATCATTGGGACTTGTATTCATATTGCTTTTCCTAGGGTAAGAACAGAACAAGCATTAAAATATTTACTTACTTGGCCGGTGTTGATCTCACTGCTAAGTATTATCTTGATTTTAATAATAAAGTGAGGAGAATTATGGACAGAAATAATATAAAACATTGGCTCAAAAATCCTGCAAAAATGGCACATAAATATTCGCTGACCGTTACCTATTTTTGTACCGGTTGCGGGATTATTGAAATTCCACCTACTATAACTGCCCGTTGGGATGCCGAAAGATTCGGTGTAACTCCAGGTGCTTCGCCTAGACATGCCAATCTTTTTTTAATAACAGGATATGTTTCATTGAAAACCTTGAAAGCAATTATAAGAAGTTATGAACAAATGCCAGATCCTAAATTTGTGGTAGCTTTCGGTTCCTGCCCTATTAATGGAGGAATGTATTGGGACTCATATAATACGATCAAGAGCTTAGATAAATATATCCCGGTCGATGGCTGGATAGCCGGCTGTATGCCGCGACCTGAAACAATATTTATAGGTGTAACACATTTGTGGACATTAATCGATAAAGAAATGGCAGATGGTTATAAAAAATATAAGAAGAATTATAAGTTCTATAGAAAAAATCAGGAAATGTTATACGGAAAACTTGACTGGGAACCATTTTACCCCATTGGAGGTGATAATGAATAAAAAATTAATTGATGAGATCATTACTACTTTTAAAAATACTAAATGTCAAATGATCGAGAATAAAAGATTGATAATAAATACAAAAAAAGATATTATTCATCCGCTCTTAAAATATTTAAAGGATAAAGAATTTACACGATTGGCTTTGATCTCATGTGTTGATTGGATTAATGATAATGAATTTGAAATAATTTATATACTAACCTCCTATTTATTGGAACATGAAAAAAGTGAAATAAATGTAATTGTGAAAACAAGGATCGCAAGGGATAAACCTCAAATTAAGAGTATAATCCCTATATTTGAGAATGCTGAATTTTATGAAAGAGAGATTTGTGAAATGTTTGGGGTTCACTTTGAAGGGCATCCCAGATTAATTTCTCTTTTTTTGGAAATAAAATATGATATTCCGCCATTTAGAAAAGATTTTATTCTTAGAGAATTTTGTGAAAATACATTTGACAAAATCCCCCCTGTTGGAGATGAAAAATGAGAGAAACAATATTAAATTTTGGACCTCAGCATTTAGGAATGGTTGGTAATTTTAGTATTACCCTTTCAGTGGATGGTGATAAAGTTATAAAAGCTATTGCCAGTCCAGGTTATTTGCATAGAGGATTTGAGAAATTGATGGAAAATAGAACATGGGCTCAAAATTTTCCATTGGTGTGTAGAATAAATGTTATTGAACCTGATTCAATGGAAATGGTATATGCAATGGGAGTTGAAAAATTAGGCAAAATCGAAGTACCGGAAAGAGCTCAATTTATTAGAAGTATTTATCTTGAACTTGCAAGGGTCGCTTCTCACCTATTTGGAGCATGGGCTTATGCGAATATGCTTGGTTTTGATACTGTTGCTCAATGGGCAATGTATCATAGAGACCTTATTTTGGATCTTTTTGAGGAACTTACGGGTGCTAGGGTTTATCATATTTATATAAATCCAGGTGGTGTCAGACGGGATTTCCCCAAAGGGTTTAAGGAAAAGATCATTAAAACCCTCCATACGATTGGTGGTTGTATACCCGATTATAATGATACATTTTTTGATAATCGTATATTTTATAAAAGAGCCCAAAATGTAGGTAAGCTTTCAAGAGAATCTGCATTACTTTATGGCGCAGTTGGTCAGGTAATCCGTGCAGTGGGGATACCCTATGATATAAGAAAAGTTGAACCGTATGCCGCTTATGATAAGGTTGATTTCGGCATTCCCGTTAGAGATGGTGGGGATGCGCTTTCAAGAATATTGATCGTCCGAGATGAAATGATCGAAAGCGTTCACATGATCTTTAAATTACTCGATATGATGCCGGAAGGTGAAGTTTGGAATAGACCTCCAAATCCATTTAAATGGAACATTCCTCAAGGCGAAGCTTATGTTAGAGTAGAATCCGCTCGCGGAGAATTGGGATTATATATGGTAAGTAATGGAACAGATAAACCATATAGGGTGCATTTTAGAACACCTTCTTTTAATCATGGTCTATACATATTAGAAAAGGTATTAGAGGGTGAGAATATCGCTGATGTGGGGAATATAATGATGAGCTTATATGTCGTTGCACCTGAAATAGATCGTTAGGATAGGGGAATTAATATGAAAAATAATAAAGGTAGTCTTTTAAGTCCTTTCAAAGCGTTGAAATTTCTTTTTAAAAAACCAAAAACATTAAGATATCCTTTTGAAAAGAAGGAACCTGCTTTAAGAACAAGAGGTTTTCATCTTAATGATTGGGAAACATGTATTGGCTGTGGTAACTGTGCGGATATTTGTCCAAATGAAGCAATTACAATGATCAAAATTGATGAAATTCCAATAGAAGAAGGTAAAAAAAATGAAAGACCTCAAATTGATTATGGTAGATGCTGCTGGTGCGGATTATGTGTCGATATTTGTCCACCCGGATCATTAAAATTATCCAGAGATTTCTTTCATATTCATTTTGATAAAAATTCTTTTGTTCTTATGCCTAAGAATGAAAAAACAGATGAAGAACATTTTTTTTCTGAAGAGAAATACTCCATTTTAAAAGCATCTCTTGTACATAGAAAGAAAAATTATGATGGGTTTACTCAGGATCTTACATATTCATTATTTGATCCGGATCGAATTGATATGGATGAATTAACTGCTAAAAAAAGAAATGATTCGTTTATTGAAATAGTAAAGGGCTTTTCAAAAGAACAAGCGGAAAAAGAGGCATCGCGATGTTTGGAATGTAAATTATGCGAAGAAGCCTGTCCTGCAAATATGAATATAACCGATTATATTCGTGCTATTTGGGCAACCGATCTTGATGAATCCGTAAAACAAATTTATAGAACCAATCCACTACCTAATGTTTGTGGGCGTGTCTGTACGCATAACTGCGAAACAGCATGTTCATTAAGACTTCAAGGTGAACCCGTTGCTATCCGATGGTTAAAAAGGTATGCAGTTGATAATCTTGATTATGAGGATGTGAAAAAAGTTGCAGCACACGGTGCCATAAAAGCAAAAAATAAAAAGGTATCAATTATTGGCGCAGGTCCAGCAGGATTAAGTGCAGCATACTATCTTTCATTAATGGGATATGAAATTACAATATATGAAAAAATGTCCCTTGCAGGTGGAG
>JAGGYO010000050.1 GCA_021162505.1 bacterium | reverse complement strand
TCAAAGTAATGTCCCTAATGTGGGACTTTGTCCCTGACTTCGTCACTTTTGAACTTTTGAACATTTCACCCCGCACCAGTTTCACGGTGCTGGGTAAACCCTTGAACTTTTTAACCTTATTTAGTAATGTCCCTAATACGGGCGAGCCCTGAGCACAGGCACCTGACAATAAGTCCCAATCTGACGCTTATTTAATCCACCTTCATTTCAATGACATTGGATCGTTCAGGTGATAGGTCAAAGAATTTATCCTTTGATGTACCCATATACGCTTTACCGAACATATCAAAAATGTTTGATGATATATTCAATTCCGGTAGTCGTCCGATCAATTGTCCATTTTCATATAAAAAAGCAAGTTGAAGTGGATATGAAAAATTTCCTTCCGGTGTAAAATCGCCGCCGGATGCCATAATAACAAAAATTGCCTTATTACCGCCAATAAGTTCTTTTAAGGTTTTTTTTGAAGGTTTTACTTCAAAATTGATATTCCCAATTTGCGGAACACCATCATAAGCACCGATTGCACTTCCCGTCAATGGTAAATTGAATAGTGAAGCAGTTTTTTTATCCGTATAGGGTGTTTTGAAAACACCTTTGTCAATCAATTTATATCTATAATTTTTATTAACAATTCCTTCCATATCAAAGAATGGCGTGAAATGTACCTTCGGATCTAATGAGTGAAAAAGCGTAAAATCTTCTGAAAATATCCTTTGTCCCATTTTACCTGATAAAAGAGAAGACCCCGTACCATAGCTTCTTCCACTAAGATCAAACATTAATTTCTGAAAAATGATTTGACTTGCACCAACAAATATTATAGGATAATGCTTGCCTTTTTTAATTTCAACCTTATTTTGAAAAGTATTGCAAAAATCATCAATTAGAGATATAACCTTTTTCCTATTATAAGCTCTACCTGCATAACCCGTCCAACCGTCAAAAAGATTTGCAGAATTTTTATCTTTAATAAGAAAGCTCATTGATATCAAATTATCTAAATATTTCAGGTTTAATTTTTTGTTATTTTTTAGAGAAGTAATACCTTTTATTAATTTTCCATTACCGGAAAATATGAATTTTGGCTGATTTTTTCGTAAATATTCTAAAATAGTTTCCATTTCGTTAAGCAACTTTTCATTTGACATATTATTTGTTTCATATTTAATTTCCATTCTCAGATCTTTACTTACTTCATAGGCATAGGGGATATTGTATTTCAGCGCTTTTTCTGCATTTACAATTAAATTTTCTAATTTTTCATTTCCAAGAGTTCCCGCAACACCTATTTTATTATTTTTATAAACCCTTGCTCCTATTTTCTGGATCTCCTTTTCTCGAATGGATTCAATTCTTGTATTTACTATCTTAACGCTGAATTCTTCTATTTTATCCTTAAATATTTCTTTGATCATTTTTAACTCCTATTGAACATGCAATTTCTTAACAAGAACATAAGGTCCGCCAATTCCGACGGGTAAAGGATACTGTTCGCCTTTTCCGCACCCGCCTAAAACAAACGAAAGGATCTCTTTTTTATTTGAAACATCCTCGATCAAAGATAGGGTCT
Source organism: bacterium (assembly GCA_021162505.1). Lineage (GTDB taxonomy): Bacteria > AUK180 > AUK180 > AUK180 > AUK180 > AUK180. The sequence goes on along the minus strand of JAGGYO010000050.1, from coordinate 2,402 downwards.
TGAATACATTGCCTGTTATAACAGAGATATTTACCGGTTTATGGATCTTTCCATTTTTAATGGAATAGGCAAGTGATGGTGCAATGGTAAAAGTTGAAAGCCCAGAACCATGTTTGATGGTATCAATAAAAATCCCGTCCTTGACTTTTTTAAATAACTCTTCTTTGGTTGTTTTCCCCGGCTCAATATATGTATTGGTCATTCTTACGATGGGTTCAAATTGAAAATTAACTGCTCGACCATTTCCTGTAAGTTTTTCTTTTAAATGGTTGGCAGTATAAACATTATGTAATCTTCCTTCCAAAATCCCATTTTTGATCAAATAGGTCTTTTTCGCTTTTGTTCCTTCATCATCAAATGGAACATAACCAATACCCATTATATTTCCTTGATCTACAATTGAAAGACAGGTTGAACCTACCTTTTTACCAAGTGTCCACTCCTTTTTCATCTTCTCATCACCGATCATAAAATCGGATTCGCTTTTGTGCCCAAAACTTTCATGTGCAAATACACCTGCTGCAATGGGTGAAAGAATGATCTTATATTCACCTTTTTTAACGGGTTCAGCATTTCTCATATAGTATTTACATTTTTCAATATGTTTTTTTAATCCCGTCAATTTTAGTTTACTGAAATAATTTGAGCTTGTTGCAAATTTCTCTGAGAGATTTTTACCATTTTCGGAGAAGTTCATATTGACGGAGATACCTGTTTTTTGAAAATCGAAGGAGAGATCACTTCCACTGCTTGAATAGAATTTTTTAATGATCTTTTCATCAATATAAAAAACATGCCACAATTTAATGGCTTTTTCCTTTTTTAACATTGGAAAGATCGATTCCAAAAGCGTCAGCTTCTTTTTTTGTGAGATCTTTGAAACATCATCCCTTTTAAATTTAAAATATTCGCCCTTATTTACCTCAATGTTCTTTATATAAGAGCTAATATCCGCTCTGTCTTTTATGGCAAGTTTCGTAAGCGTGTTAATCTTGGCTTGAATCTTATTAATATCTGTGGTTGAACTGTAATACCACATTTTACCATTATAAATACGAATAAATGCACCTTGATAATTCTTGTCCTTCATTTCATCAAGATTACCATTAGTGAACATTATTGTAGTTGCAAAATGATCCTCAATACGGACATCCGTATAGAGGTCTTTATGGAATTTATACATATAAGCTCCTATTACTTTACAATCGCCAATCTTTTTATATAATCCTTATCCGCTTTTATTATGACCAAATACAAACCTGCGGATGTATGTTTTAAATTAAGTGTGAATTGTGTATCACTTATCTTGTCTATATCATTAAATTCATAAGCGATCTTACCGGAAATATCATATATATTTACATCTGTAATAGCCACATTTGATACAATATAAAGGATCTCCTCTTCACTTAGATTGAATGGATTCGGGTATATTTTTATGTTCGTTTCCGGTGTTACGGGATCATCATTACTTGATATTGTGCCGATCAATTCATCGCTGCATAACCTTGAAAGTGGTACACAATTTTTCGCAAGCACACGGTAATGATAATTGACACCTTGAAGTAAATTTATATTTGTATAATTTGTTATACTAAGATCAGATGCTATTAGCGATGATGTTGAAGTATTCACAGTTGAAATATCCCTGTAAACATCATAGGTAATGCTGTCCGTGTTCTCACTGTCGGTGGCAGCTGACCATGAAAGTGTAATGGATGACACTGTTGAATTGGTAATAGTCAAATTTGCAATGCCTGTAACCGTCCAATCAGGCGGGGTGGTATCACCGGTATCACATGGACCCGAACTTTTAGGTCTGCCACTTGCCTCATCGGTATTGTAAAGTGAATTTCCGTTACAATTATATGTTAATATTCTATAATAATAGGTTGTGCTGTTGGCTAATCCCGTATCAAGTTTACTTGATGATATTAATCCAGTGTCTATTAGCGTGGATGGACCCGGACTAAAACCTGAAACAATATCCCTGTAAACCGCATATTCAATACTATTGGAATTCTCCGCATCGGATGCATTGTCCCAATTAAGTGAGTTCTGTGCATCTCCCGGCGTTACCACCAAATTTGCAACGGTAGTTACGGTCCAATCAGGTGGCGTTGTATCGCTTGGCTCGCAAGCATTGGGATCCCTTGGTTTTCCGTATTTCTCATCTGTATTATATCTTGAATTGCTATTACAATTATAGGTCAGTAGTCGATAATAATAAGTTATACCATTTGTTAATCCCGTATCAAGATAAGTGGTACTTGTTAGGCCGGTATCAATTTGCGTAGAAATATTTGGAGTAAAACCTGATATGGTATCTCGATATAAAGCGTATTTTACACTACTTGAATTTTCGCTATCGGTCGCTGTATCCCAGCTTAAACTCAATTGAC
>JAGGYO010000028.1 GCA_021162505.1 bacterium | reverse complement strand
GGATTTAAAATATTTCCGTATAAAAAATTTAGAAAGCATGTTATAAAAATGCTTATAAATAATTGGGCTATTGAAAAATAGCGGGAAGAAAAAAAATGAAAAGAAATTTTTTCAAATATTTTACTTTACTTTTGGTTCTTGGTTTAATGATCTTTGCCGGATGTTCTAAATCCAATACGGATTTACAGACAATACCGGAGACACAGGGTTATTACACATCTTCAATGACAAATTCCTTAGATCAAATCGATTATGTCGATTATATCAGAGACCAACTTTATTTAATTGACGGGAAATATTATTACATTCCTAAAGTGGTTACTGATAGCGTTCCAGTAAGTGAAATAGATCTTGAAAAATTCATTCTTGTAGGCGATTCTCAAGAAGCTGACAATGCTTTAAGTAAAAATAAATTTACTACGCAAGAGCCAAGTAACATGTTGTTAAATGATGAGTGTTCGTCGGCAAATGTTGATTCGGGATATACGCATTTTCTGGTTTTGCTTAAATATTTCACTGATGAACAAATGATAACATTTAAGAAGGAAAATATGCGTCATGCGTTTTCAAACAAGTTGTCTGCACTGATAAAAATGATAAACTCATGGAACTTGGAAGCAGTTTACCAAAAAGGGATTCATGATGTCGGAAAACATATCGAAGAATGGATCGATGATGATGAAACCAAAGAAATTGCCTTGAATTTTTTGGGGATTACACAATGGATGATCGAGAATCAGCTCCCGTATATACCTGAAGATATTACACTCGGTTTTTTTAAATGTTTGAATAAATGTTTCTCTGCCCATGGGACAGCGTTATCCTTAGGCTGTGCATTAGCAGTTGCCGGAGGAATGCTTGTTGGCCCAGGGGGAGCAGCAGTGGGTGGAACCGTTTGTCTTGCTGGGACGCTTGCTCTTGCTGCCACTTGTTCGGTCGGTTGTGTTAAATAGATATGATAACATTAATAAAATGATGGAGGTGCTTTGTATGAAGAAAATAACTGCAGAGAAATTGTTTTGGCGGCTAACCTATTTGAGTGGATTTGGGTGTTTTATATTTATTTCCATACCAACAGTGCGGAAACTTTCCAACATTGATTGTATACACTTTGTGCTCGGATTCGCAGCATTAGGCGGTATTTCTGGAGTAGTTTCCATAATTTTGAGGATAATAAAGAAGAGGAAAAATATTCCAAACACGAAAAAACAATAGGTATAGTTTTTACACATAAAAGATGCCAAATTCGGACTGTGTCATAATTAGTAAAAACCGCATCTTTCGATTAACAAAAAAACACCATTAGACTATTATGGGGCTGTGTCATAATTAATTTTAAACATTTGCTATAAAAAAATGACTTCCATATTTGGATTGTAAGAAACGATTTCATATAGAGCAATCATTTTTAATCTATTGATTTTACAAAAATTAGAATTATTTTGAATTGCGACACAGCCCCTATTATGTTTATAACTTCGTTCTTTATAATATTCTTACCTTTAAAAAGTTCAATATGTTATGACACCAGACATAATTTTAACTTATGAAAAATTTGTGTTATAACATATTAACGAAATACGGAAAAATAATTGTCGTTGAATGGGAATTTTAATTGGCGCCTATCATCTCACTATTGCCATTTTCCCCGTATATGTGACCTCTCCTTTATTTGTAATATAATAGATATAAACTCCACTTCTAACCTTTTTATCACTGTTATTCGTCAAATCCCAAATATGTTCACCTGTTCCAAGTGTTTTGATGAGTGTCCCACCAATAGAATAAATTTGGACCTTTGTATTGGTCTCAATTTCTGTGAAGTGAATATTCTCATTCTTGCTGGGATTGGGATAGGCAAGTATTAATGCGGGATCAAATACCAATTCATCTGTTAAACCATAGAACCAATCAATAGTGTTTTTAATGAAGGTATTTAAAGAAGTGCAATTGGATCTCTCCAGTGGGAAAGGTAAAAATACGGATTTATAATTACTGTTTTTTGAATACCTGGGATGCCTAACGCCGAAAGGTGTATCCCAATCATCTTTGAAAAGATTGATTGCTCCGTTCTCCGGCTCTGTTTTATATAAGGATAATTCAAATTGTTCATCGGTTAAAAGCATTTTAAGATCAGCAGTAATCGGGTCACCGAAGATCCCGGCTATTTCTTTGGATTTTGTAAATAAAAGTTTGTCATAATCCTTTATATGCAAATAATTGTGTGTAAAAACAGTATTGGTATCATTTGGTGAACTTGCAAAACTTCTTAAAAGGTATTTACTTGAAAGTAAAATGTTACCATCGAAATTATCAAGATAATTTTCGATCATATTAATCTCTCCGCTCTTGAAAAGGCGAGAGATTTCCTTATTCCCCGTATTCCAAATAATTACTTTATAATTTTCTAATAATGTCCCTGGAAAAGTATCACCATTGGAATAAATATCATAGGTTTTGTAGTAGATATCGTTGGCTTCAAGAGCTGTTTTTATAGGTATTTCCGCGGTTTCTCCACCATCATCATCTACCAAAAGAATATTTGGTTCGCCTATGGTAATATTAAAATTTTGTGTTTTGGTATAATTCCAATAGGGAGTGTCGATCTTAATTTGTATTTCTTCTGTCCCAAAACCGTTATAATCGGAGTTAACTGTAATAGTATAGGTATTTGAATATGTTTTATCTGCTGATAGTTCATAGATGTTAAATGAATCTGTGGAAAAGTCGGAAAAATTATTTTGAGTATCAATGGTAATCGTTGCCGTATTCAATTTAAAATTAGATGTATTGGTAATATTTACGGTAAAAGAGAATGACTCCCCTTTATCAATGACACCATCATTCGTATAGTCGGAAATGATTCTCGAAATATCAAAATCTTGTACGGGTAAAACAGAATTTACCGCACTGTCCCAATAGGTTTCAACTGCTAATTTATTATTATCATAATATGAATTATATCCCGAACTAGTAGGAAAATATATAGCAATACCATTATCATTACCCGAATAAGAATAATTATTTACCATGACATTATTCAAATTGTTCCTTAAATTATTAGCAGCATTAAACAGATCTGTTGGCAAAGCATAAGAAGTTAATTTATTAATATATGCTATGAGGTCAAGATTATAATCACTATATCTTGCGGTAAAAAAAGTGTTATTATAGGCATTGTCGATCTCTGTTTTATAT
>JAGGYO010000239.1 GCA_021162505.1 bacterium | reverse complement strand
TACTATCTTCCAAGAAATATATTGGGAAGAAAGTATATGTGTTGGTGAGAAAATAAGTTAATCGTGCTACACAGCAGCTATTTCAAAAGTTTAATAAACCTTAGGGCAATATTTCTACACCTTATGGTTGAATCTGAAATGAAAGAGTATATAGACAAAATATACAAATTTGCCCGTGAAAAGAAGGATATAAGCGAAGAAGATTTGCGGACATATTTTGTAAAAACAGATATTTTGAAGCATTTGGGCTATAAAGGAATAGGAGAAGACGTGAATCTGGAAAGGACTATTCAAAAAGGAGGAAAAAGAACAGATATTCAATGTATTGATGATTATGGAAATGTTATTTTTGTAATTGAATTTAAAAAGCCATCAGATAAAAGCGATTTAAAAAGCCATTTTAATCAACTCTGGGAAAGATATGTTCTGCCTCTTAAAGCAAAATACGGGATTCTTACCAATGGCCTCAGAATTATATTTTATGAAAGGATAGGCACAAATCCCAACGTTATTTTAGATAAAAATTTAGGAGAAATAACTGAGGAAAATTGTGAGGAACTTTACAAGTTAAAGAAACCCCACTATGAGTTAACGCTTATAGAAGAAATAATGAGCTATTTCAATAAATTCTCTGATCAAAATGAAAGGAGAGCATTAAATACAGAGTTGGCAAGAGAGTTATTTTATAAAGACTTCATGCTGGAAGAAAAAACGGCTTTTTCAGGAGTAGTACAAGGGATAATCCAACTTTTTGACTATCAATATGGAAAATCAAAGTTTTTGACAAGTGCTTATGATTTTTGGCTAAAATCCTATGCCAAAAAACCTGATAAGATACCAAAAGCCTGGGTAAATCTATTGAAAGATTTTGGTCTCAGTAATTCAAGAGATGACCTAAATAAATTTATGTTTTGTCTCGAAACATCATACGCTTTATTTACTAGATTAATTTTAGCAAAGGCATGTGAGGATTACAATTTCCCCCACATAGACTTCTCTGAATTTATGAATACAATAAGAGCCTATTCAAGGAGAGGAGATATACCCCTCACAGCTTGGGGGATATTAATTACAAAATGGATAGAAAATCTGAGAGAGAGTTTAGTGGAATCTATTTTTGAAGAGGATATATTTTACTGGTGGACAGACAAATTCAATGAGATAAAGAATGAAAGTATAGATTACCTCTTTTCATCCAAAGTTGATAAAGAACTCGTATTATTCAGTAGGTCTCTCGCAGATATAATCTTTACACTCTATAAATATGATTTTTCTCAGATAGCGGGGGACCCGTTAGGAGATCTGTACCAGAAATATTTTGATAGAGAAACAAGGAAAGCATTAGGAGAATTTTATACACCAAAGGAAGTTGTAAAATACATTTTAGATGCTGTGGGATACAAAGGACAATTTATCACAGATAAAAGATTACTAGATCCTGCATGTGGCTCTGGAACTTTCTTAGTTGAGGCGCTAAGAAAATATTTGGATGCATCAAAATCAATAGCAGAGAAATATGGATGGGGAAAAGTTCTGAAAAAGTTATGCAATGAATTCCATATCGTAGGGTTTGATATACATCCTTTTGCTACCATAATGGCACAGATTCATTTTATGCTTGTTTTGATTCCCTACTACAAAAAAGCCATAGAGGAAGATAAGACATTTGTTTTGAGAAGAATTCCTATTTTCAGAACAGATTCATTGATTGATGAAAGAAAGGGGGAGAGAAATAATTTATTTTCATTTGATGAGGGGTCTAGGGATGTCCAGTTAAATATTCCTTTACCTGTTAGAAAGAAGATAGAGGACAAAGAATTCATAGAGATGAATGTAACCATGCCTCGCTCCCAAGAAGTATGGAAGAAAACTGATTTAAGAGATATTCCACAGTATTTCTGTGCTTTGCAGGCCATATTTGATGTGGTTAAGTATTTAGCCAGAAATGAAAAGTATGAAATAGATAAGGGATTGTTTGAAAAAAGGCTGAAGGAATACCTAAATGATAAAGACTGGGAAAGGCTGGTAAGTTTTTTCACACCATATGCAAATAAAATTCTTGAGACAATTAAAGACCTCAAATACAAATTTGGAGATGGAAGACTTGTAAAGTCTGTAGAGGACATAATGCTTGCAGGACTCCTAAAAAATTATGTCAAATATGATTATGTCGTAGGAAATCCACCGTATGTAAGGGTGCAAACATTGGATGAAAAGGTAAGAAAAAGATTAAAATCCGATTATACTACACCTATCGGCAAATTTGATATATACGTTCCTTTTGTGGAAAAGGGAATTATATGGTTGAACAATGGGGGAAAAATCGGGTATATAACATCCAACAAATTTATAAAAAGAGAGTATGGTAAGAAATTAAGAAGATTTATTTTGGAAAATTGTAAAATATCACAAATCATCGATCTTACACCTGCAAAAGTATTTCAGGATGCTACTAACGACCCTTGTATTTTTATTTTTGAAAAAGGTAGGTTTTCAAATGACCATATGATTAAATTAATAGAAGTCACTCAAAAAAAAGAAGATATATTATCTTGGGCGAAAAAACAAATCAGAAATGTGGAATATTCAGATGATTACTTAAT
>JAGGYO010000150.1 GCA_021162505.1 bacterium | reverse complement strand
GGATTTAAAGAAAGAGATTACTATGTAACTTTAGGATCTCTTTTAGATGATGACACCAGAGAATATTATAAAAAAGATAATTTTACATATTTATTGAGCATTATCAATGAAAAGCTTTCTTATAAATAAAAAATCTCATTCAAAAGGGAATTAAAAAAGGAAGAAAAATTACTACTTTAATTCAATCTTGTTTTGATTTATCCGCTTCTTTTTTATGTCATTCCCACGCACTCCTCTCTTGTCATTCCCGACCCTTCCTCTGTCATTCCCGCTCCCCTTTCTGTCATTCCCGCGAAAGCGGGAATCCATCTTTTTTCTTTATTTCTCTGTATTTGTTTCCCCTCCCTCGCTCCCCCTTGTATATTTTCAAAAATTTGATATTATAAAACAAATGATACATATTCATTAATATAAATAATTTTCTATTGCTATACATTTACAGATTAAAAGGAGGTAAAAAAATTGAGTGGACCATATAAGGTCAATGTAACCATTGAGAAGGATGAACATGGCTATTATGCTTGCTGCCCCGAATTAGAAGGTTGCCAAACACAAGGCGATTCTTTGGAGGAAGTTTTAAGCAATATAAAAGAGGCTATCAAACTATATTTAGAGACATTGTCAAAAGACGAAATAAAAACTTTTTTAAGTAAAGAAATATTAACTACCTCTTTAGAGGTGAGAGTTGGCTAAAATACCAAGATTAGAAGCTCAGGAAGCAGAAAAATTGTTGCTTAAGGCCGGATTTAAAATAATTAGAAGTAAAGGAAGCCACAGGATATATAGAAAAGGAGATAGAAGAATAATTGTACCTTTTCATACAGGTAAAATATTGCATCCGAAGATTGTTAAGCAAGTTTTAAAAAATGTAAATGATTAATAATTAAAAAGATTAGAGGCGCTTTTTGAATTTCATTAAAGAATATAAAAAGCCTGTCTTTTTCAACCCCTGTTCTTTGTTGCCGGATAAAATTAAATACAGATTTCGTAAATCTCGATCATCAAATGAAAAGTAAAAGATATTTTGCATCACAAATCCCCCCCCTAAAAGTAAATAATTTAATATTTATTTCAATAATATACCGTAATATATTGAACTGTAATTAAATTATATACGGTATTAAAAAAGATCAAATCTTTTTGCCTCGCATCATCCGTAGGATAGGTGTTTGGCATGTCTACATAATATTGTCAGAAGAACCGTCCCTTTGACAATTTACGTTCTGTCATTGCGATGGAGTGCAGCGACTGAAGCAATCTCGTCTATGCAAATTCCAGCAAAGAGGGCAGACACAAGGTCAGCCCCTACAACTTGCACCTTGCATCTTTTGTATTTTCTTTCCCTTTCTTTTCTTCACTCGCTTCAAACCCGAATCTTATCTTTATTTTTCCTAATCACTCATTACTCATTACTTATCACTGTATTTTACAAACCGGCCAACTGGCTAACTAACTACACTTGTTCCCCACACCTATACGCTAAACGCTGTGCGCTCCACGCTATTCACCCCCCGACTGGCAGACTATATTATCCTTGACAAAAGGACATAAAAAGTATATTATAGCTTTATGAAAAGGATAAAAAAACATATACATAAAAAGTAAATTTAGGCAAAAAGGTATTAAAGGCACAAAAATATGCTAAAAATAAAGATTACTAAAAATGGTTAAAAGAAAAAAAGAGGGGAGGTAAAATAATGATAAGCAAATCAATTTTAAAAGATATCATTATATCTAACGAAGAATTTATTACCAAACAAGTAAAACAGATTGTAAAAAGAGAAAATCTTTCTTTTCCGGAAAAATTAAAAAAAGCAGTAATACTCTATGGTGTAAGAAGGAGTGGCAAAACCCATATTTTATTTGATCTATTCAAAAAGCACAAAGATCGCTCACTATACTTAGATTTTGAAGATGAAAGACTGATCGATTTTGAAGTAAAGAATTTTGAGGGATTAAAAGATATTTTCTTAGAGTTAAAACCCGAACTTGTAGATAAAGAACTAATATTTCTCTTTGATGAAATTCAGAATATCAAAGGATGGGAAAGATATTGTAGGAGAATTGTAGAAAGAGAGAATGTAAAAGTGTTTGTCAGCGGCTCCTCTTCAAGGGTAATGCCGTTGGAGATTCATACTTCCTTAAGAGGAAGAGCCTGGAGCACAGAAGTAACTCCTTTTTCGTTTAGAGAACATCTCCACCTAAAAGGCATAAACATCAAAGATAAAAAAATTATTTATGGATCAAAAAAGGCTTTGATAAAAAAATATTTTACCGAATATCTAAAATGGGGAGGGTTTCCCGAGGTTTCACTCCTAAAATCAGATTTTGAGAAAAGAAAAGTTATCAAAGAATATATTGAGGCGATGTTTTTTAAAGATCTGGTAGAAAGGTTTAATATCACCAACATTCATCTTTTAAAAACCCTTACAGAAAAACTGTTTTCTTCCTTTTCTACCAAATTTTCCTTAACCGCTTTCTACAAACAATATCAGCAAAAATTTCCTTTTTCCAAAGATACTTTATTCTCTTACTATCATCATTTTTTAGAAAGCATGCTGGTCTTTGAAATAAAAAAATTTTCCGAGTCTTCTTATAAAAGACTTAGAAATCCGGCAAAAATTTATCTTATTGATACTGGGATCTGTAAAAAAGTTACCTCTGCTGATTGGGGAAGAATTTTAGAAAATATCGTATTTTTAGAGCTGCGGAGAAAAGGGGATGAGATATATTACTTTACGGAAAACAGAGAATGTGATTTTATAGTAAAAGATAACCGGGGTAAACTATTTCCCTATCAGGTGACCTTAGAATTAAGAGAAGAGAACAGGGAAAGAGAAATTACCGGATTAACTGAAGCCTGTAAAAGGTTAAAAATTAAAGAGGGAACAATATTTACTTACGATGAAGAAGACAGTATAGCAGTAGAAGGAATAGATATCAAAATAGTACCGGTATGGAAATGGCTGCTGCTGCCTTCTCGTCAATCGTAGGACAGACATTCCATTATTCCCAAAACCGTAGGACAGGCGTCTTTATTTTCCCTCGCCCTTGAGGGGAGAGGGCAGCCCTATGTAGTAGAATAAATGACTGCACAGGGTAAAGGTGAGGGTGAAATTTGTTATTGCAATAGAGCGCAGCGACTGAAGCAATCTCGTTTATGCAAATTCCAGCAAAGAGGGCAGACACAAGGTCAGCCCCTACAACTTGCACCTTGCATCTTTTTGTATTTTTTTCCCCTTTCTTTTCTTCACTCGATACTACATACTCAATACTCTATACTGTTTTCCTTCCCACACTTATTCCCCACACCTATACGCTAAACGCTGTACGCTCCACGCTATCCGCTATCTTTTTAAGCAATCCCAAGCCAACCCAATAAACAGGCGAGACGCCTGTCCTATGGGGAAAGGTGGTTTCCCGCTACCCGCTCCATGCTAATTTCTTACTAACGACTATTCACTATTCAATAATAACTAACGACTTTATTGGCAAATTAACCAAAAAACTGATAAAATAAAAGTGATGACAAATAAATGAAAAATATAATCTATGGGGGGAATTATAATGCAGGATGGAAATTTAATAAAAATAAAAAAAGTGATCAAAAATATTTTCCCTAAGTGCCGAATAATATTATTTGGCTCACAAGCATGCGGAGATGCTGATGAACTGAGTGATTATGATATCTTAGTAATAGTTAAACAAGATTTGTCGATTAAAGAGAAGCGATATTATACAGGTTTTATTCAAAAAAAATTGGCATGCATTCCTCTGGATGTAATTGTCAAAACAGAAATGGATATCCCGAAACATTTAAAGAGAATTGAAAGCGTAGTAAAGGAAGCAATAGAAATGGGGGTAGTTATATGACAGACAAAGAAACAACAGAATGGCTTATTAAGGCAAGTAGTGATTTGAAAATAGTTGAACATGAATTAAATTTACCAGAAGAAGAAATTGTAAAAGATGCAGTATGTTTTCATTGTCAACAGGCAGTAGAGAAATACCTAAAAGCCTTTTTGATATACCATAAAGTAAAACCAAAAAGGACCCATGATATTGGTCATTTATTAGACCAATGTGCGAATATTGACGAAGATTTTGCCAGCATTGAAGTAAAAGAGCTATCCATTTTTGGAGTGGATATTCGCTATCCTGATGATTTCTATATTCCAACCATAGAAGAGGTAAAATTTTATTATAACTTAGCCAAGCAAATTAAAATTTCAGTAAATTCTAAATTGGAAACGAAAGAATACTAAAGACTACTCCGCCCTGCATATTCAACTTGAAATATTAAATATTAAGGGTTATATTAAAAACAATAAAAATGAAGATAATAAAAATAGACTTAGAAGTATTATCTTATTGCTCCATCGATAAATTAGCTTATTGAATGGCCTTGTATTTCTTTTATTTATTTTTTGTATTTTGCATCTTTAACCAACTAAATAATTATTTAACTTTTTTTGTTCCTAATTACTTATCACTCATTACTCATTACTGCATTTCCATCCCACATCTTTATCTTTCCCTCGCCTCCATATGTCATTCCCGCGTCCCCATATGTCATTCCCGCGTCCCTATATGTCATTCCCGAGAAGTCGGGAATCCATCTTTTGTATTTTTCCCCCTTTCTTTTCTTCCCACGCTCCCCCATATGTCATTCCCGCGCACGCGGGAATCTATCTTTTTTTCTCTCTCGTTAGTAATTAGTCTTGATTTTATACTTCAATTGCAGTACAATAAATTTGAGGTGATATTATGAGAAGACAGACAAGTATAAGAGTAGAAGATAGGTTCTATAAAAAATCAGAGAAAGTATTCAAAGCGTTAGGATTAAGCTTTGGAGACGCAGTGAACTTGTTTCTTG
>JAGGYO010000339.1 GCA_021162505.1 bacterium | reverse complement strand
GTGATATGCATTTGGTATTTTCGTATTTTCGTAATTACGAAAATACGAAAATAGATTTGAACTTTGAATTTGGATTAAAATGATGTATAATAAACTAGGAGGTGAAGATGAAATATAGAAATTCTACTTTTCTACCACCGTCCCCATTTTTCACGATAATGACGGAATCAGTTAGTACTCTTGTACTATTCCATTTTTTTTCTTTAATTCGTCTAATTCGCGTAATTCGTGGTTAAACTCTTTTTCCCTAATTGTCAATTGGGGTTCATTTTCTGCAGTAATTCGGATAATCACAATATTGGCATTTACCTTGAATTTCAATATTATTTAATGCTGTAAAGGGAACTTCCATATTTAATATTTCTCCGAACAATTCAGAAAGGAACTTTTCAAAGGAATCCAAATACTCCTGAGATATGGGAATCAGAGGTGATATGAGATTTTTTGACACCAAATATATTCCCACATTTACTTCTTTATCTTTAAATAATCCACTGTCATTATATTTTATAAGCAATGTATAATAAAGCAATTGAGCAAAATAGTGTTTTTTCTCAAATAATATTTTAAGATCATCCAAAGAAGCCAACGGGAACTTTTCAATTATATTATTAAAATTTTCATCTTTACCGCTTTTATAATCTATTATGACAATTTTATCATCATATATTTCCAATCGATCAATATAACCTTGACCTTTAATATGAATTGTTTTTAAAAATTCTTTTTTCCAATATTTTCTTTCCGTTTTAATCTCACTTTCCCTGACTTCCGGCCTTTCCTTTTTCTCGGTATAGATCATTGAATCTACAAGATCTTTGCCCACATCAATATATAATCTGTTAACTCCGTAATCAAGTTTCAAACCACCTTCTTTTTCCTTTTCATTCCATTCATTTACAATATCTTCATATCTATTTTCAAATGCTTTTTTATTCCTTATCAATTCATAAATTTTTTCCGGTTTGTCATCATAGAGTTTCTGAAAAACATAGTGCAGAATACTTCCGAGAATTCCCCTGTCCATGACCTCAACAACCTCATCATCTTCATCATCCTTCAATCCCAGAATATATTTCAAATAGAATTTATAGGGACAGGTTAAATATGTTTGAATAGCAGTAAAGGAATAAGTTCTTTCCTTTAATTGTTTGATTATTTCTTCATTTTTCGGTACGGACCTCGGCTGATTCGGCACATTAAGAAGATTCTCATCGTATTTATAATATAATTCCTGAATTTCCCAATTCTTTCCAATGGATTCCCCTTTTTTATTATTCCAAAGCAAATAAGATAAAAATCTTGATCTTTCGGATGCGGAGGTTGCATCTTCACTTTCATTATAATAGACCAAATGAATATTTTGGGCACCCTTTAATAATCTGAAAAAATGATATGCGTAAATTGCGGAATCTTCCTTTGCCGTATACATATTAAAATATGAGCGGATATCATAGGGAATTGTGGACATTGAAACACTATTTCTCGGAATAATGCCTTCATTTACCGATAGGATAAATATATTCTTGAAATCCAGAGCTCGTGTCTCCAGCAAACCCATTATTTGAAGACCTTCAAGGGGTTCACCAATAAAAGAAACACTGCCGTTTCTCAATGTATCGGTCAATAAATTGAGAAATTCTTTCATTTTCATTTGGTTTATTATATTAATATAATCACTAAGAAATTTTAAATTATTGAGCATTGTATTCACATATTCTGCATTTATAGATTCTTTTTTGGAAAAGAATTCAAACATTTTTATAAGAAATTCATTCAATGCTTCCAAAAATTTTACCGGCTTATTAATTATTTGAAATATCTTTCCATATTCTTTCGGAAGTGTCACATTTAATTCATTTCTTTTTAAAATATTATTTCTCAAATCATCAATGTTCTTTTCATCAAATTTGTCATTTTCAAAGGCAATTATACTTTTCAAATTTGCAGAGTTAAGAATATTCAAAATGTCATTACCGTAAAATGATTCTCTTTTATCGATAATATTTCTGAAATGTGCATTTATAAGAAGCATTATGCTTTCATAAATGGGCGTAGTAGAAATGGGGAAACCCATGGTAACATTGAACTTTTTATAATGTTCGGGGATTGCGTATAAAAGCGGAACAAGAAGCGATTCATCCATTAGAACAATAAGAGTTTCTTCCGCGTCAAGTTTCTCTTTATTCAAAATTTGCGAAACATACTGCACCTGATCAATATTTCTATTTACCATTATGGAACGGACATTTTTCTTTTTTTCCAATTGCGAGACGAGATCAATTGAATTGTGGAATTTCTTTATATTCTTTTCCAAAAATACACCCGAAAGTTCTTTATCTTCACGGAATAACGGATCATCATCCCAAATAAAATCACCGTTACCCTGCATTTTTATCTCTTCAAATATTCTTGTTTCAATGGGCGTTAATGCATTAAATCCAGCAAAGATCACCTTATCATAATGCAAATATCCGTCTTTTATATTTTTTAACGCGTCTTTATAAACCATTCCCGAGTATCCCGCTCCTTCTTTTCTAAGTTCTTTATTAAGCTGCGAATAAAGAGGTTGGAGCTTTTCCTGCATCTCCACATATTTTTTTAAAAATTCCGTATTCTCGGTTAAATCCTTATCAAATTTAGAAAGTTCGGTCAAATTTCTGAAAAAAGCACGGATTTTGTCATCTTCTATTATAAATTTATCAATTTCTGAGAAATCGCTGATTATCTGTTTGGCTAGGGTTAGATCAAGAACATTATCATTATAACGGTTTTTATAAATTTGATATAATTTCAAAGCACAACTTAAATTATCTATATTTTTCAAATGCGAGTACTTACCTATAAAAGAACCGAAACTGAAAATATCGGGTAATATTAAAGCATCCTTTTTGGTCAATTCATATAATCTTTTCTTTAAATATAATCCTGCACGGGATGATGGAAAAACAATTGCTATTTCATTCTCATTTTCCAAAATTCTATTTATATACTCTGCTACCTTATCAATGAACATTTTAATTCTCCACTTTTATTTGCTTTCCGTTGGTAAAAAGAATAATACCTCGAACATTATCATAGCCGGCATTTCTCACAATGGAAATATATTCATTCATCTTTTTTATATATTCTTCATCCTCCTTTCCCGTTTTATAATCAACGATCACAGCATTATTATCTTTAATGGCTAAAAGGTCAATACGGTCTATTAAATTTTGATTAAAAATTACCGCAACTTCTTTTTTTATGGAATATTGAGAAATTTCCTTAATAGTATTGGTTCCTATTATTCTTTTAATGGAATCTTCCAATTCTTTCTTTTCTTTATCATTCAAATCATAAATACTGCATATATTTTCATAAAGGACCTTATTATATTCAAAACCCTTTGTCAATTCCATATATCTATGGAAAGCATTGCCGAAATTTATCTCTTGGCTCTCTTTTTCATCATACTTCTTTTTTGATCTCGCAATAACAAGACGATCATGCCATTTGTAATTTTTAAAATCTAATGGGCGTACAAAAATATTTTCCGCTTTATGGGAAACATTCTTGGGCTTTTTACCGTAATATTTTTTTATAAAATCGGTATCTTTATCATTGGTTTTTAATAATTGTGAGTTTTCAGTCAATGCCCTCATATTCTTAGCAAAAGCATCGGGTTCAAAGCCGGTTTTATCAACTTTCAGTGAAGGGAAAATATAGAGTTCATCCTTTGCCCGAGTAAATGTGACATATAAAAGATTCGCATAATCATAATTTCCGTCTTTTCTCTCTTCTTCCGCCTCAGGGAAGCGAGACATATTGGCTTTTGTTGTTGAAACATAGGCAATAATATTTTTAAATTTTACACGGACAATATCTTCTTTTTCCAGGTTCATTTTTTTGGGTTCATATGGGAAAAGCACCACGGGAAATTCCAAACCCTTTGCACTGTGCATGGTTGAAATATTAACACTATTGGTCCTGACAGCAGACCCTATTGAAGTTTCTTTCAGATCATCCCATTTTGATAAAAATTCCGAAATACCTCCCGAATCAAGAGCTGCCTTTATTACATTCAGCAGTGCAGATATATAGGGAATATGCTCTTTTATAATATTTTTAAATAGATTTGTAAGTGAAACCACCATACCGAATAAACTAATGCCCTCTCTTAAATTATAAAGTTCAGATAATCCGCTTTTTAATATATCATTATTTCCTGCAATATAATCAAAAAACTCTGCGGGGTTCATACTTTTGATCGTCTTTACATTTTCAATAATGCTTTCAATGGGGATATCTAAATAATTGTAAAGCAATACATAAAATTTGTTCTTATAATTATTGGGTTCGTTGAAATATCTCAAAAACGCTACGAGAAATTGAATGAATGTATCAAAACCGATCTTTAAGGCATCCTTAGATACAACGGGAATATCCTTTTCCAATAATAACGGAATAAGTCCATCGGTGTCGCAATTCCTTCTTATTAATATTGTAATATCACCATAGGCGGGATTTTCAGGCGTTCCTC
Source organism: bacterium (assembly GCA_021162505.1). Lineage (GTDB taxonomy): Bacteria > AUK180 > AUK180 > AUK180 > AUK180 > AUK180. Next base: position 1,852 of record JAGGYO010000339.1, on the reverse strand, counting down.
TCCTCCTTGCAATATCTTCAATATAATTGGTAATGAATTCATCCTTTTCCTTTGGAAGTTCCTTGATCTCAATATATCCATGATCATCTTTGCGAAAAGGTTCCTGTTCAATATCCTCCGGATCCCAGTATATTTTACTGTTTTTCAGCTCATTAAAAAATTCATTATTAAATTCAACGATCTCCTTTACGCTTCTAAAATTTTTATCAAGAACCACTTTTGAAGTTTCATCGCTATTTAACAAACTCTGCATGATCACTTTTTCACCGCCTCGCCAGCGATATATTGCCTGTTTTATATCACCCACCAGAATTACATCACCATTATTTTCAAGGGTTTCTCTTGTCAAGGGATAAAGCGCCATCCATTGTTCAAAGGAAGTATCCTGAAATTCATCTATTAAAATATGCTGATATTTCTCTCCCAATTTATAATAAAGAAAGTCGGCAACAACCCAGGAATCCGCATCTTCATTCAGATTTTTGATTATTTTTACAGCATCGGACAGAAAAAGAATACCTCGGGATCTTTTGAAACGGGAAATTTCATTTTCTATGAAAAAATAAATAAATAATGTATGGATCTTTTTCTTTATACTTTTTAACTTTAAAAATTCCCGATAAATATCAACTATTTCTCTAAACTCTTCATTTAATTTATTAAAAAGTTCGGTATTATCAAAAACCTCTCCTTTTTTTAAATCGAATTCTTCATAATGGTTTAAAATAGTATCTGAAAAATTCGGTTCCTGATTATTTAAAATTTTATTACAAAACTTTACTATTAGATCAGAACGCTTGATCTTATTAGTTAGATCAAGATGTGAAGAAAATTCTTCTAAAAATATTTTTATCTTCTCCTTCAAGTTACTCTCTGATCCATTGAAAAGTCCGTAAATATTTTTATAATTTTCAAAAAAATTACTCCTATTAAGGAAAAGATCATCTCTTCCCAAAAGTTCATATTTTGCATTATCCCTTTGAATCTTATTATAATAACCTTCCGCATCTTTTTTTATATCATTTGTAATATCCCATGATCTATTATCATCGAGTTTTTCCCTTAACATTCTTGTCATACTGCTTGAAATGAGCTTGTCCTTTCCGTATTCTTCAAAAATCCTATCCGTTGCATAATCAATGATCTCCCCTTCATCCAAGGTAATATCATAATTTACGGGAATGTCAACTTCTCTTGAAAATGTCCGCAAGATTTTTTGCAAAAAACTGTCAATAGTCGATATATGAAAATCATTATAATTTGAATAAATATGATCAAGTGAAAGCTTTGCTCTGTTTCGTAATTCGTCTTTAGATATTTTTGCCTCTTTTTCAATTATTTTGAAGATAGTGGAATTTTCGGGATCTGCATAGATCTCCTCCAAATAGTTCAAGATCCTCTCTTTCATCTCCTTTGTGGAATTGTTTGTAAAAGTTATCGCTAGTATTTTAGGAATGGTCTGCTCCGGTGAAAATTTATCTTTTTTATCAATAGCCAGAACATATTCAATGTACTTCTTTGCTAGTGTAAAAGTTTTACCTGAACCGGCGGAAGAAGAATATATGATAAACTTTTTCATAAATTGGGGACGGTGGTTAGATTGGTTCGATAACCTGTATTCTTTTTATAATTCACATCCACTAATTCTCCTTTCCTATATTCTACTCAAATTTCAAAATAAATCAAGAGATATTTCAATGTTTTAAAACATTGAAACATTACTATTTGTAAAATTTTAAATATTCGTCAACTTTTAATGTCTATTCCTCTTTGCATCACGCTAATTTCATCCCCAAATCGTTTCGGTTGCATCACGCTAATTTCATCCTCAAATTTTAACATTTTTTTCACT
>JAGGYO010000273.1 GCA_021162505.1 bacterium | reverse complement strand
CTATTTTTCAATTAATATAAGCATTTGTTTCTTTTCCAAAGCAAATATTTGGAGTTGTCGGGCATTATGGGGCGGAACGGGGTTTCCAAAGGATTATTACAAAAGGTTTGGGATTTCTGTTCCTTTTTAGTTTTTATTCATTAAACAGGTATTATGAAATAAAAAAGCCCAGGTGGTTGATATATTATATAATTACGCTTGTATTTATAATTATGACACTTACAAGGACGTTAATTGCTATCTCGTTTATTTTTTCAGTTTTGTTTATCCTTCGTAAAAGCAGTAATCTAAAAAAGATATTGTCAGTTGTGGTTATTATTATTTCTATTTATTTTATTTCTCAAATGAGTTTTGTCAGGATCATGATGCGGGAAACGGAAAAGCAGACCGCTCATTGGGAAAATGACATAAGAGTGCGTTCTGCCGATTATTTCTTACATCATTTTTCACCAACTACTGTTGCAAAAATCTTTGGGAACGGACAGCCTTATCAGAATACTCATTATGACTATTTTGTGGGTCAAATACTGGGAAAGAGGTATGGCTATTTTACAGATGATATCGGCTATATCGGGATATATGTAACTTTTGGAATACTTGCCATCATTGCTCTATTCCTTGTTTTCTACCGCATGGTCAAAATAAAGCTGCCTGACGAATATGAATATATCAGGTACTTCATGTATTTTATTTTTATAACAAGCATAATAATCGGTGTTGCCATTTCGCCGGACTATATTCCTTCCATTGTTTTTGCAATATATATTATGTCCTCAAAAGATCTATCACAATCATATCATAGGAAAATCTTGTGAAAAGCAGAAATTTATGCAGGGCATAAGTATTATCATACCAACATATAACAGAGAGGATTATATTGCCGAGGCCATTCAAAGTGTATTAGATCAAAAATATGAGGGTGAACTGGAGATTATTATATCGGATGACGGTTCAACCGACAAAACCTTGAAAATTGTTCAATCTTTTGGTAATAAAGTAAGGATGATCAAAAAAGGAAAAGATTGCAAAAGTCAGGGTGTATCCGCTACTCGGAACAGGGGATTAAAAGCAGCTACACAACCTTATATCGCTTTCCTTGATTCGGATGACTTTTATTTACCTGATTGCTTGAATAATTCAGCATCCGTTCTGGAGAAAAATTACAATCTGGGTTTTGTTTTTTGCCGTACGCTTGAAATGAAAGAAGAAAATGAGAAAAAATTATATAGGCCCTGGACACAACGACATATCCTAAAAAACGATATAAAAAATGTAGTAGTTTCAAGAAAAAATATAATACAGACTGATTGCATCCTTTTTAGAAAATATGTTTTTGAGAATGTGGGCTACTTTGATGAGTCATTATCCAGTAGTGAAGACAGTGATCTTTGGATGCGGGTCAGTGAAATTTATAAAGGCATGTTTGTTGATCATTATGGCGTTGCATATCGAGTGGTTCATACAGGATCTCAGTTAACAATAGATTTAAATAATGAAATTATTCGACAAAATTATCTTTTGGTATCAGAAAGAGCATTAGAGCGATATTATCAACTGGGCTTAAGAGATTCCTTCCGGGTTTTTTCCCTGCGACTTAGAATATCTAATCTTAAATACCATAAGGCTAAAATACTTCATTATTTGAATTCCCTGCTGTTAATCAGTAGATATCCATTCGGTTTTTTTCGAAAAATCCCGTATCTATGGATCAGGTTATTCGTAAAAGATAATAACAATGAGTGGCATGAGTTGCTATATTATTTAACAAATGAAACTAAGAGCGATGCCTGAAAATATTGATAAATGAAACTTTTTCCTAATATCTTAAGACGGAGTATTAGCTCAATAAAGTTAATGATTGCACCTGTAAACATGCCGGAACGTTTGGGCTATCCGGGAAATTCAAAATTATTGATCATTCATGCGGATGATTTTGGGATGAGTAGTTCAGGGAACAAAGCCGGTATTATGGCAATGGGAAAAGGGATGATAAATTCAGGGAGTATTATGGTCCCTAGTCCAAAATTTTCAGAAATTTCCAATTATGCCAGATTAAATCCGGAAACGGATTTTGGAGTACATCTTACTCTTACCTGTGAATGGGACGCATACAAATGGGGCCCCATTTCTGACCCGGCAGATGTGCCCCGTCTTGTAGATTCTGAAGGGCATTTTTTTTCTAATAAGAAAGATCTATTAAAAAACTGTACAGTTGCTGAAATTGAGAAAGAATTCCGGGCACAAATCAATAAAGCAATTGAGGAGGGAATTGATATTACTCATATTGATACGCATATGTTTACAGCTTTCTCAAATAAGGAAATAATTAGAATATATTTGGCATTGGGGAAGGAATATCAATTACCAGTACTTCTCCATTATGGCATAGCTACTATTAAAAATATTAGAGACAAAGAAGTTATTGTTAATGAATTGTTTATTGCACAAACTGATGATTATCTTAACGATCTTAAGAAGTATTATCGCAATGTGTTGAATTCTCTGAAACCAGGGCTGAACTGTATATTGATTCATCCTGCATATGATAACAAGGAGATGCGGGGTATTACGTTAAATATTCTTGACTATGGTGCAGCCTGGCGGCAAACTGATTTTGATTTTTTTACCAGTGACGAATGTGCTCAATTAATAGAAAATAATGATATACACCTCATAACGTGGAGGGAAATTCGTGATCATGTATTTTGATAATTTATAATAAAATATTCAGTTCGCTTATTTTCTGTGGCATTCAACTGAAAATTACTATAAAAATATGATTGAGGGTTAATAATAATTTTAATCATTATCAGGATCCTAATAGATCTTTCAACTAAAGTTATTAAATGCAAAATACTATTATTATTAATGCCGATGATTTCGGACTGAATTCGTCCGTTAATG
>JAGGYO010000049.1 GCA_021162505.1 bacterium | reverse complement strand
CCAGTTTAAAGTACTAAGTGAGGGAAAAGGGGGAAAAGGGACATTCCTTGGATGTTTAGGAGTGTCTCAAAACGAATTTCACGAATTAAAAATGTTATATTTCATTATTTCTCTAAATACTTGATCATATTTAGAAATGAGACTTAATCAGAATAATCATTTTTTCCCTGTCACTCCGTGCTTAACACGGAAGCTATTTCTTATATTTAAAAAAATAATTATATCCCCCACAATAACGAAAACAAAAATTACATTATTTTAAAATTTTTCCAATATTTTACAATTAAATTGGATTATTATTCCTTTAATCTTGGGATTTTTATTCTGGCACATTTTATGCTACTTACATAGTGTAAGTTAGGAGGATACAATGAAGCAACTCAATGTGATTTTTTTCACACTATTTGTATTAATTACTGTATTCGGAGGTGATAGGTGGGGAACATCATCTTCATACAGTTCGGGAACAGTTATTGGGACAAGCAGGACTATTGGTGTGGATCCAGAAAACGGATTAGCAATAGCTTATGATGCTAATGTTCTGACAAATCCACAGGAAGCAAGCAGGGAGGGAATGGCTCTCGGCTATTACAAAAATGGTAGATACATATTTGATCTTGCACAATGTGAAGATTCTTGGTTTCCCCAATCAGCAGATACATTAGTATTCATATTGTCAAAATCAGAAACTAGAGCTGACGGTTTAAAACATGGTTATTATGGTACTGTAACAATGTTAAAAGATGCTACATTTCACATATTTGATGAGCCTGAATATGTAAATGATATTGATATCTATGAAATTCCCATTCCTTATGTAAATACTGACGGAGACTCTTCGTATATTCATTGGAGTGAAGCGGAAATACAACCTTTTGGAAATCAAGTCGGAGCCGCCATAATAGGATATAATATTTATTTTGCGGGGTCCCTTGTGGCACCTCCAGGAAAACTTAATGCAACCACAATTCCATTAAAAAGTCCTTCATTTACAGATCCAATATTAAAAACAGGTTACTATTTTATTTCACTCGTTACGCTAAATGGCGTAGAAATTGGTAGTTGGGATAAAGGTGTAGATGGCGAGTATGGAATTGCAGGTGTAGATGATAATAATAATGGAACATTTGACGAAGATGCAGAGTTAGGATATGGCAATGATGTTTTTAGCGCCACCCTTTCCGCTCCATCAAATCATATTACAATAGGTACACAAGAACCACCACCGGATATTAATGATCTGGAAGTTATAAATTCGAATAAAAAGGTCTATTTGCAATGGTCAAAAGCCGGCGAGAATATTTCAATATACAATATTTATAAAGGTGCTGGTAATTTTATTGATAGCACCACAAAAACAATTTATGTAGATGCCGATTTAGCAGAAGCAGATTATTATATAAAAGCTATTACCGATGATCGTATAGAATCGGCTAAATCAAATATTGTTCACTCGCATCCCTTTGAGGGAGAGGCAGATTCCGTTAAATTTAATAGTGGGAATACCCTGCTCTTTCCTGCATGGTCAAAGACAATACCTTCTTCTTTAACTACACCGGGTATTGCTTATTTTAGGAAAAAGGACGCAGTTAATTATTTAATGTTAGCAGATCTTAACAATCAAACTTGGATATTAAATGATACCCTCCAAATTTATTGGGCATCTACAATATCTTGGGGTGATTACGGATTTAAAGGCGACGATTCTTGTATATATTTTACTGCAATTGATGCCAATGACCATTCACAGATATATATCCAAAATTCCAATCCTTCAAATCCGAATAATTATCAGCAAATCTCGCAAGGTTGGGGTAATTGGACGGATCCTCATTGGACGGATTCTTTAAATCAACAGTTAAAAACTAATATGTTAGCCTGTTCCATTGACGGTGATATCTATGTATTTGACCCCGATAATACTGATTTTGAACATGGGAATTTACTTGCTCTAACAGATTTTTTCAATCCCGATATTAGTTTATACGGAGAAACCAGTATGTGCTTTCAACCCAAATGGTCACCTGATAATACCGCTTTAGTGTTTATTCTGAGACATTGGGGACCAACGACAGAAGTGGCAATGTCTAATATTTTTATAATTCCTGATGTGCAAACATTAATATCCGATTTACACGACTCTATAGCTCTGCCTATTTCAACAATTTTTGATCCTCGTTTGGAGAGTTTGACATTTACTAATGCACCTGATAAATTAAGACCTATTTGGGCGCCCTCATGGTCCAATGATTCCACCATGATTTCCTACACTGTTGACATTACAAATTCATTTAATAATTATAATTTTCAAGTAAATTACAATAATGCTATTACAGAATTGGCTAATGCCAACTTTAACGCTTATGTTTATGAAAGGAATATTGGAAGATATCCGCTTGGTATGCCTAAAATGATTACTTCTGACTCAGAAGGTTTCGTTTCCTGGGCACCAAATGGTGGCGACAGATATTTTTACACAAAAATTGATTCTGACGGAAGTTTTAATACACTTGAACAGTTCATTGATCCTACCATTTACGGAGAAAGTGGTAAAAGCGCAACAGCAAAGAAATTTGAGACAGCAACCGATATAACCATTTCAGACAGAGATTACACCTCAATTGAAATGGCAAAAGATACATTTGCAAAAGCCGGAACGATCGGTATTTACCCCAT
>JAGGYO010000123.1 GCA_021162505.1 bacterium | reverse complement strand
GAATTGATAATAAAAAGAATTCCTGATCTTGTTTTCAGATACGATAGCTCAACGGACTATTTTTTTAATATGGACGAAAAGATCAATAGGATAAAAAATGAAGAAAACGATCAAAGCCATAAAAAAGAAGATAAAGAAGACGGATAGTTTTCTTATAATTGCCCATAAAAATCCCGATCATGATGCATGGGGTTCTTTATATTTTATGGTCAATTATTTAAATAATAAAAATAAAAAAGTTTACTGGAATATTAAAACCCCTATCTCATCCATCTATGACAAGATGTTCAATGATATTTACCGATTCCGGCATCATGGAGAAAAGTTCCAATGTCTGATCACGCTTGATTCGGCAAATATGAAGAGGACGGGATATTCAATGGACGAACATTTTACTATTAATTTAGACCACCATGTATCAAATTCAAGATACGGTAATTTAAATTTGGTGAGACCGGATCTTTCTTCTACATGTGAAGTTTTATACAAGGCATTATGGGAAAAGAGATTTTATTCATCTGAAAAGTTCAAAAAAGCCATATTACTTGGTATTTTGGGTGATACCGGCTTTTTGAAGTATGATAATGCCACAAGGGATACATTTAATGCCGTTTCAAAACTCATTGACGGAATAAATATATTTGACATATATAAAGAGTTCAATAGAATGCTTACCAGGGATCAACTGGTATTTCTTACGGATATGATACATTTATTAAAGCAGAAAGGAAAGATCTATTATATAGCGCTTGATAATGAGACATTGGTTAATTCAAAATTACTATATGAGGATATTTCCAATTTGTTTAAAATATTCAGAGGTATCCGCGATGCTGACACCATTATTCTCATTAGAGAGGTTGAAAAAGGCACTGTAAGGGTCAATTTTAGGGGAAATAGTACCTTAGATCTGAATAAGGTCGCAGCCTATTTTAAAGGCGGTGGCCACGCCAATGCAGCAGCATGTACCATTAGGGGACCTTTTAGCGAATCGGTGAACTCAGTGATCGAAATTACAAAAAAATATTCAAATGAAGAAAAATGATAAATTGAACGGTATATTATTAGTGAATAAACCCACTGGTATGACATCCTTTGATGTTTGTGAAAAAATAAAGAGAAGGTTTAATTTTCAAAAGGTAGGTCATAGCGGTACATTGGATCCCAGTGCAAAAGGACTTTTGGTCTTAGGTATTAATAAGGGAACAAAAATATTGAGATTTCTCTCAAAGGAGAAGAAGGAGTATATACTTACCATAAAATGGGGAATAAAGACAAAATCATGGGACCTTGAAGGAGATATCATTGAAAGAAAGGATTGTCATCCTTTAAAAAATAATATACAAAGTGCTTTCAGCAACTTCATTGGTGAAAAGGAACTTCCCATTCCGTTTTTCTCAGCAAAAAAGATCAATGGAAAAAAAATGTATGAGATGGCAAGAAAAGATGAGATGGTGGATATTAAAAAGAATATGTGTTTTCACTCCATTGAATTCATTGACGATGAGAAGATCTCAGTGGTTTGCTCCGAAGGAACTTATATCCGCAGTTTGGTTTATGTGCTCGGAGAACAATTATCCTGCCCCGCTACATTAAGTTCGTTGATCCGTGTAAAGAACAATAATTATTCATTGAAAAATGCTGTTGCTCTAAATGAAATATTGAATAAAATCGAATTAAATGATATAATGATAAATTATAACGATGCTCTTTTACATTTACAGCCCCTTTATATCGATAAAGTGACATTTGAAGATGTAATGTTTGGTAATTACAATAACTTGCATTTTGCAAAATCCGGTGTATATAGATTGCTATATAAGGGTGATATAGTGGCTGTTTATGATGTAAATGAAAATGGATTTAAGATCATAAAAGTTACCTGATACTTGATCCCACCTTGGAATGGAGATTCGGTTACAGGCGTATAGGAGGAAAAAAATGATTGAAAAAGAAAAGATCCAAAAACTTATCAGTACTTACGGAAAAAACGACAAAGATTCAGGCGGAATCTCCGTACAAATTGCCATCTTGACAGAAAAGATCAACGATCTTTCTGAACACATGAAAACGCACAGAAAAGATTTCAGTAGTAGAAGAGGTCTTTTACGATTGCTCGCAAGAAGAAAAAAATTACTTGCTTATCTAAAGGACCATGATTATGGATCTTTTATTAAGATCGGTAAGGATATTAAGCGTTAGGAGGAAAAATCTTGAAAGAATTTAATTTAAGTTTGAACGAAAATCAAACATTGAATGTTAAAGTGAACTATTTGGCTAAACAAGCCAATGGGTCGGTACTTTTAACATTAGGGGAAACGATGGTATTGGCAAGTGTTGTCATGTCCAATAAGGATGTAGAAAATCTCTCCTTTTTCCCACTCTCGGTTGAGTATAAAGAAAAAACATATGCAGCAGGTAAGATCCCCGGCGGATTTTTTAAAAGAGAAGGTAAACTATTGGAAAATGAGGTATTATCATCTAGAGAAATTGATAGACCCATTAGACCATTATTTCCGAATTGGCTTCACAGACAGGTACAGGTAAGTGTCTTTGTTCTCAGTTATGACGGTGTTAATTCATCCGATACATTGGGAATCACAGCCGCCTCAATGGCTTTGATGATATCTGACATTCCATTTGACGGTCCTGTTGTGGGTGCTAAGCTCGTTTATGAAGACGGGAAATGGCTTGTTAATCCAAGCATGTCCATGGAAGATGTAAAATCAGTGATCAACCTTTCAGGTAAGGATTCAAATGTCCTTATGCTCGAAGGAAATTTTGCTGAAATGAAGGAAGATGAATTTCTAAAAGGGTTAGAGGCCTCCTCTGATTACATTCAAAAAGCTTCTGATTTCCAAAGAGAAATGCAAAGAGAAGTTGGTAAGGAAAAGTTACAGGAACCTGAAACCAAACAAGAATTGAGCGATGAGATAAAGAATAAACTTGAAGAAGTCATCAAGGAAAAATACTATGGTATTTATGAACTTCAAGGAAAATTCGTAATAGGCGATTATTTGAATAAGATCGTGAATGATTTCTTAGTAGATCAGGATGAAGAATTACATCAAATGATCAAAGGGTATGCTGATCTCGAATTCCAAAAATTAATGAGAAAGAAATTGATCGAAGAAAATATCAGGATGGACAATAGAAAACCCGCTGATATCAGACCCATATCTATCGAGATCGGTGTTTTACCCAGAGCTCATGGTTCGGCTGTTTTTACAAGAGGTGAGACCCAGGCATTGGTAAGTGCTACATTGGGTACATCTTATGATGAACAGATCATTGACAATTTAGCCGGCGATAAGAGAAAAAAATTCATGCTTCACTATAATTTCCCCCCATTCTCTGTTGGAGAGATCGGTTATTATAGAAGTACCTCAAGAAGAGAGATCGGTCACGGTCATTTGGCTGAAAGATCATTTTATAATGTATTGCCCGATGAAAATGAGTTCCCTTATACCATAAGAATAGTATCTGAGATCTTGGAATCAAACGGTTCATCATCTATGGCAACCGTATGCGGTACTTCTTTGGCACTCATGCAAGCGGGTGTACCACTTAAAAAACCCGTTGCCGGAGTTGCTTTGGGATTGGTTAAAGAATCGGATAAATATGTAATTTTAACTGATATACTGGGTGCGGAAGATCATTGGGGTGATATGGACCTTAAGGTTACAGGTACTTTTGATGGTATTACTGCAATACAAATGGATCTTAAGATAGAGGGAATATCCCGAGAAATTTTTGCTGATGCATTGATCAAAGCCAAAGCAGGCAGAGAACATATTTTGAACAAGATAGTGGAAATAATTCCCAAAGCTAATGAAGAATTATCACAATATGCTCCGAAAATACAGAGGATTCAAATTCCGGAAGACAAGGTAGGTAATGTTATTGGTTCCGGTGGAAAGACAATTAAAGCAATTCAAGAGCAGACAGGTACAACGATCAAAATAGAAGATCATGGTGCTATCAGTGTTTTTGGTGCTGATGAGGAAAATTTCAATTTGGCGATTTCCTATATAAAAACCATTGGTACCGGTCCCAAGAAAGGTACTAAATATACCGGAAAGATCGTTAGGGTTGAACCTTACGGTTTCTTCGTAGAGATTGCTCCCGGATTGAAAGGTCTATTGCACAGATCACAATTTGCAGAGAATTTTGATGATGTAAAGAACAATTTCAAACTTGGTGACCTTATGGATGTTACGGTAAAAAGCTACGAATTTAGAAGTGGAAAAATAGATCTTACACAAAAAGATTGAAGGAAATAGAAGTAAAGATTTCTTTACTTGAAAATTTTGACGGATTGGACCTGCCGGATTATGAAACGGCGGGTTCGGCCGGATTTGACCTGAAAGCTGCCTGCTCTGATATTATTACCATCCCCGCAGGTAAGGTGAGCTTGATACCCACCGGTATAAAGTTTCAAATTCCTAATGGCTTTGAATTACAAATAAGACCTCGTTCAGGTTTGGCTTTGAAGAAAAATATTGGAATATTGAATTCACCGGGTACCATTGATTCGGATTATCGTGGAGAAGTGAAGATAATTTTGATCAACCTTTCAAATGAAACTTTTATTGTAAATAGGGGAATGAGAATAGCCCAAGCTATAATTTCTCCGGTATATAGAGCAAAACTTAATGTGGTGGAAAACCTTAGCCAATCTGAAAGGGGCAGTGGCGGTTTTGGACATACAGGGACATAAAACACTCTTATTAGACACATCATTGCCTTTTTTTTCATGTGGTCTCTCAATTGATAATAAAATCTATGAAAAGTTCTATCCTCTTTTGGGCTCGCATTCTATTGGTATTGAAGATCGTCTTAATGAATTTCTTAAAGAAAACCATATTGCTCTTAGTGATATTGACAGTTTTGTTTATAATTCAGGTCCAGGTTCTTTTACCGGTCTAAGGATAGGTGCTTCTTTTCTCAAAGGTCTAAGTTCATCTCTGAGAAAAAAAATGTTCTATATTCCCCTGGATATTGTGGTAAAGAGTTCTGTCTTTAATGATGATAATAAGATCATTTATATTCGAAATGCAAAAAAGCGTGAATTTTACTATATGACAAGGAATATGGGCACTTTTAGTTTGATAGGTTTAGGCGAATTGGAAAAAAAATATTCTCACTATAAAATACTTTATGATGGGAATCTTCAGTATGATCTTGAATACGAAAATTATCATATTTTACCTAAGGACTTTATTAAAAACATAAAACATGCTAAAATAATAGAAAGCGGAGTATTGAAATTTTCTTATATTAATAATCCGGACATTAGGTGAGCCTATGAAAAAGATACTTTTCTTTTTAATGATGATCTTGTTTTTACTATCTAAACCTTTATCCTTACCCATGCGGCGAAATCCTTATTTTGCAGGAGCATTATCATGGTATTATCCCGGACTGGGGCAGCTATATAACGGAAAAACCTTAAAGGGGGCTTTACTTTTTTCAAGTGAGTTGGCATTATTGTATATTGGAACTAATCTTGTGAGTGATGTAAGCTTTAAATTAGAAGAGAGCATTGTGGTGAACCCAAAAAACAATATTTCAAGAGGAGATAGGAACCTTTCTATCGGCCTTTTTTCCATATTAGCTTGTTTGCATATTTATAATATCGTTGATGCGTCTTCCGATTCCATTAAGCATAATTTGGATAATGATATTTTGCTCATTGAACCCACGATCCCGCCTATTTTCCTTTCACTTTCGTCATTTATAATGCCGGGGACCGGTCAGGTGTATAATGGGGATATTAAAAAAGGTTCGGAACTGATCTTTTATAATCTTCTATTAAAGGGCTGGAAAGTATATATTGACTATGATTTCAAAAATAGGAAAGGTGAAGGATATAGTACTATAAACTGGAATAATTTAAACGATAATGATAGGATCACCTTTATATCATATGCATTAATAAACTATATTTTCCGTTTTTATTCCGCTTATGATGCTTATACCGGCGGAAAGAAGAACTTGCAATTAACTATGACGAGCGATAATAATAACAATAAATTATTTTTAGTCGGCATTAAATTTTGAAAAAGTTATTTTTGATCTCTCTCTTAATGATGTTTATATTGTCGATTTACTCATCAAATGTAAAATTGTTCATTTCAAAAGCAGAAGATAATGTTAAGATAAAAATAACCCTTTCAAATTTCATTTCAAAAGATGTTATTTCCTCACTAAAATCAGGAGAAGAGGTTAAGATCACATTTTCCATTTTAAAAGTAGTATTTTTGAAAAAAAGCAAAATAAAAGTGATGAAATTATGGATCAACTATGATAATATTAATAATAAATACCGTTTGAGCAGAAATGGAAAAGATATATTTTTTAATACCTATGAAGAACTGTTAAAAAGTATCTCGGTTTATAATGTAAATGTAAAAAGAAAAGATTTTGACAGTGGTAAATTACAAGGTGTAGTGGATGTTAAAGGTATGTCTGCCGTGAGTATATTTGGGCTTATTTATAAGATCTTCTTTGATTTGAACTATTCTATCGTCTTTAAATTGGTATGAAATGAAAGGAACAAAGAGAAATCTGCTTTATTTGATACTTATTACTCTTATGATAATTATCTTTGTGGTAATTTTAAAACAATTACCTCTTTTTTCATTAGGCGATAAGAAATTCATATATTTTGTAATAATACAGCTTGTGCTTTTATTCCTACTGGCAATGGCATTTTTATTTGTTGCTTTAAAGGGCATTCTTTACTTTTTTTATGAAAAGAAAAAAAAGGTATTGGGGAGAAGAATCAGGACTAAGTTCTTCAATATCATCTTTCTTATCGTAGTGATCATTTCCATACCATTCAGTGCCTATCAGATCTTTTTTACCAACTATCTTTTTAAGAAATGGGGTGGCGAAGAGTTGAAAAGATCTGTGGAGAACAATCTGAGATTTTCAAAGTATTTTATCGATGTTAAAGCAAAAAAGATGCTTGATAATATTAAAAAAAATAATAGGGCATATGAATTATATAAGGAAAATATTAAGCTCGCCGATGATAATTATATTTACAGTAATGAGAGGATCATTGCCAATGTAAATGATAAATATTACTATATTCAATTGAACAAAAAGGAAACGGCTTTTATTGAGAATTCAAGAAAGGATTATGAAAAATTTCTATACGATATTAAATTTAGAAAAAGAGCATCAAAATATTTTTTGATAATTTCCATTTTTATAATGACCATATTTTTATTTATCCTATCTTTTTGGGTTGCAGGTTATTTTGGTCGTGATCTCATTGCTTCAATAGAAAATTTACTGTACGGAACAGATGAAATGAAAAAGGGTAATTTTGATTTTGAGATAAAAAAACAATCCAATGATGAATTGGGTACCTTAACGGATAGATTCAATGAAATGGTCAATATCATCAAGTTAAATCAAGAGCGCTTAACTGCTGAGCGTGATTACCAGATGGAACTTTTTACCCTATTGACCACTCCTATTTTGGTGTTTGACAAAGATATGAGTATTAATTTTTCAAATAAGGCATTCGAATCCGTCTCTCAGTATATTGACGAAAGCGGTATGAATGAGATCATTGAACTTATCAGGTCTAATGTGAAAAAGAATCTTATAAAAATAAAGAAGAGATTCGGGAATAGATTTTTCCTAATAACGATAGTAAAATTTAAATCCATACGAGAAGGTCATCTTGTCATCTTGGAAGATTTTACAGATGTCCTGCAAAAAAGAATGGTTGAAATGTGGCAGCAGATGGCAAGAAAATTGGCTCATGAATTAAAGAATCCATTGACCCCAATATCCTTATCCATTGATAGGATCTATAAAAAATATACTGAGAATGCCCCGGAATTTCCCAATATATTCAAAGAAAATACAAAGATCATCAAGGAAGAGATAAAGCGATTATCGGATTTGATCTCTCATTTTAATAAATTTGCAAAATTACCATCACCT
>JAGGYO010000263.1 GCA_021162505.1 bacterium | reverse complement strand
TTTTTAAGCATAATAAAATTATATTTTGCTGCTGTGCTCTGCATTGCTTCAAGCCCTAATCCTGAACCGGATGGCCATGCCAAAGCGAATCCAATGACCCTGACATTTTTTTTGAAGGCATGATATAAAAGTGCTTTTGCCATTGGCTGTAATTCTGCCAGCGAATCGGGAGAATAATCAAATGCGATCATTATACTATCATTTTGTTCCAGTTTTTGAATATAATTATAAAGCATCTTTACAGGTTTTGTGGGTTTAACAGGCATCTTCATTTTAAGAAAAATAGGAATGGATACAAATATTGCCATTAAAAGGTATAACCATCTTCTATCAAGTTTGCCTAACCAAATTAAAAAATTATTCATCATCGCCTCCTATTCCGATCCGCCAAGCCATGATTTTTCAATTCCGAAAATAATTTTCAATGAGGTTGCCACCATTCCCATTGATACTCCAAAGAGGATCGCTCGTTTCGTTGCAGTATTCGGAATATCAAGTATCCATTGTGTCATTCCCTGAAAATTAAATATTCCTGCCCAATGAAAATTTGGAATGAAATGAGCGTTGGCTTTAAGGAATAATTGATAAATATTTTCACCCGCAGGAACTCTTCCAATCATGACGATAGCAGCTGTTATTAAAAGCAATGTGGCTTCCACATTTCTTGCTCTAAATGAACGATATGCAGCAGATGCAATATAGAATGCAAGCATTGAGAACATTGTTGCCTGCATTGGTATCTGCATATTACTAAAGACCCAGTTATAGACAGAGCTATCACCAATACCACCAATGTTGACATTCCCGATATGTAACGAATTCGGGAGAATTGCTAATAGCCCGATAACTACCATACCTATGATCTCAATATAACTGTAAATATAGTCACCATGTTTTCTTTGTATCTTTACAATATTTCTTCTCCAAAGGGACGCTATTGACATAATAATAGCAAATACACCAATGATCTTGATCCAATTGACATATAACTCAGTATATAGAACATTTTGTGCGAAAGGAGCAGAAATAAAGGGAACGAAAAAATATATTATACCAAGCGTAAAAACCAATGCTAATGGAAGTTGTCTTTTCATTTTTTATCTCCTTTAATCCGGTATATTTTGCAGTAAATATGAAATGAGGTGAATGCCAAAAACCTCAAGAATAACACCGATTACAAGTAAGAACATAACAAATGCTTTACCCATATCCTGAACTTTCAATGTTGAAAGTAATAGTGGTTCTCTTGAAAGATAGGCGCTCGCTGCATAAAGCTCTTCGCCAATTAAGGTATAATCACATGATGTAATAAAAAATGGAATTTGTGTAATAGCATCTGTTCCGGCAATTTGAATTGCACCAACTTGATTGCCTGTTTCAGACATGAGTAATGCCTCAGCATAGAACATCCCCATATAGAAGATGGTTGCAGGTTTTTCCCTGACCATTATACCGTTGACTCCGGCAGCATATGCAAATTGTGCCGATGTTAAATAGAAAACATTTTCTTCCTGATATGCTTCGGGTTTGCCAACATCAATATATGCCTCTCTTACTACTTCTCTTAATACACTATATACGATGGGATCGTATGCCGGCACTATAAGAGGCGTTTCATAGATAGCAACTTTTCTGGCGATCTGACCCAATATATTGATAGATGCCAAAGTAGCGATATCTGAAATATAACTTAATCCTGAGATATACAAAACAGGTTTCCCCATTTCGGTAGATCTTCCTACCGCTTCCTCAACTGCGGAAAGTCCGGCAATTGGTCTGATATAGAAATTTTTACCCTTTTTTGTCAATTGATAGATATATAACATTAAAACAACAAATGCTACTGAGAAGATAAATATATAGATTTTATCAAAATTCAATATCTCGGCATGAGGGTTAATTTCAACAAAATTGGAATAGCTTCTAACCTTTTGGTTGGATATTGCAACAACATTAAAAAGGATCTTGAAATCTTTTGATAAACTTTCAATAGTTGCAATGTACTTTTTGTTTTTATTATTTAAGGCTGCAATCTTTTCTTTCATTTTCGCTGTATCAAAGGTGTTTTCTTTAATGTCTTTTGCCAATTTTTTAAATAGGGGAACATAGCTTAAATAAACCTTTTGATAATATCTATGCTCTTTTCCCAAGTATTTTAATTCTTTTATTATCCTTGGGATTTTTTTTTGAATACTCTTCTCACTTTTCTTATTGTTAATATAGCGTCCAATAATCGCAGTATATTTTTTATTGAATCTGATCTGAATCTTATAAAGGGTTTTATAAAAATCCTTATAATCATTTAGTCCTTTTACCCTGATATAGAAATATTTTTTTCCATTTTCTTCTTTTAAATAAGGTAATCTGAACTTATTTTTTAAACTATTATCTTCATCCTTAGAGGCGTAAAAAATATTGTTCACTATATAAAAAGGAGTAAATGTCTTAAACTCTTCAAAGCTCAACTCTAAAAAGTTTTTCAAATCTTTTTCATTAGATCTTTCGGGTTTAAGTTTCAGATCTTTAATTATTTTATCATAATTTTTAACCTTATTTTCAACATTAACAATAGCACCAATAACAGAATAAACCTTTATATTCTCGGGAAAGGTCTCTACGATATCTTTCTTTTTTACTATGAGCTGATCATTGTCAAAAGAAATGTTTTTATAATCCTTTAGATCCAATTTCGAAATGGGATCGTTGTCTGATAATTGGAACTTTACAATAACAGAACCGCCATCGTCATAATGATAATCCGTAACTGATAGATTTGAAGGTGGGGTTATTATTAAAGGATTTGCAGAGATGGAAAACATAAACAAAAATAAAAAAATAAATAATAAAAACCTCTTCTTGCCCATAAAAACTCCTTTGTAAACTTTTATAATTATAGTATATTTTCAATCATAAGTCAAATAGAATATTTCGAGCGAAAATTATTCATCATTTTGTTCTCAATACGAAATTGGATAAAAAAAATTTAGTAAAAGATCAACCCGCTATATTAAATTAATATCATTACTTTCCATAATATAAATAATTAGAAAGGATTATATATTATACAATAAAAATAATCAATAAAATTCCTTGACACAAATATGATTATATGTTATAATTGCACAATGGACGTTAAAGATCTGTTGTACATCGTACCAAACGATGTTACATACAATGAACTTTATTTTAATTTGATACGAAATGGATTTATTCCTTTTTGGATACCTGAAAAAAATTCATTTTCTGAGTTTATTACTAATTATGATGATATAAAGTTGATACTCATTGATGAACAGATCACCGGTGCGGATCTTTCCATTATTCAGAAGATCAAATTTTCACCTAAGACAGAGAATTCAGGCATTGTTTATATTGCATCATCTGAAGAAAAGGCAAATAAAGCTAAGTTCCTCGGTGCGGATCATATTATAATTAAGCCATTTAAAAATGAGGATATTCTGGGTATATTGAAGGAAGTTCTTTCAAAATATAATTTTTATAAGAATAAGTATGAGATTAAATTGGACAAATCGGTTAATATTTATCCTTCACTGCTTTTACACTTTCAAAAGATCGCTAATATGTTAAAAACCTATAGAAATGTTCGTGTTTATGCCTTTGAACTGGAGAACACTGATAAAGGCGGAAACTCAAAATTAAGTGAACACTTGATAAATCAATTGCATTCCTATGCTTCAAGCCAGATTCCATTGAAGGGGAAAACATTGATCTTCCCTTTTTCTAATAATAGTTTTATCGTCATGATATTCTATCCAGATAATTTTGCAAAAAACATATTCCTTGAATTTACAATGGATATTGAAAAACTGATCTCTGAAGAATTGAAAACGCTTAGTACGGATTATAGCTATGGATTTTCAGATTCTTCAGTTGAGATCATAGAAAATTATGAAATTACCATATATTCATTATTAAAAAAAGCATTTGAGGTCATTTGGGATACAAAGAACAGTAAATTTTCAAAATATGTAAACGAGTTCAATGGTATTATTGAGAAAGAAGCTATCTGGGCAGAGTATCAGCCCATCATTGACCTTAGTGATAATACCATATGGGGTTATGAAGGGTTATCAAGGGGACCTGCTAATACAGTGTGGCAAGCACCGGAATATTTATTTGAAATGGCTTTTAAATTTGATCGTATAGTTGATCTGGAAACTTTATGTATGAAAAATACGGTTGAGAAGTTTTTCTATCTTAGAGATGCAAAGAGATTGTTTCTGAATATCCATCCCTCGGCTTTGGAGC
>JAGGYO010000190.1 GCA_021162505.1 bacterium | reverse complement strand
TATCATTTTTATAATACAACAAACAGATTATAAAATCCTTCTTTTTTTAAAATATATTTCAAACTTTTCAGGAAAAAGAACATGGGATTGCCGCGGCGCTGTTTCGCAATGACAGAAAAGATGGATTCCCGCTTCCGCGGGAATGACAGAATGAAAACAGTGTTCGCGATGACACTTTAGCGGAAAATGTCCGGATAAATCAGGAAATATCAGGAATCAGGTTAGTATTGAGATAATAAGCAAGCAATGAACTTATTTATTTTAAAATTAAATTTTAATGACTTATAATATTTAATGTTTGTAAATTTAATTTAGGTGGTAAATATGAAAAAAAAATTGAAGAAATAATTAAAGAAAAGACTAATAATATTTACGAAAAATATTATTCAAATACTCCAGACTTTGCATTAGATGAAAAAACAAACGGTAAAGAATATTTTGTCAATAAAATTAGCTTTATCTTAAAAAAAACATTAATCACTCCCAGGAGAAAAAGATACTTAAATAAAACTTATGATTTAGCCGCCAACGATACTTTTGGAGCCGATTCAAATATATTTTTCTCTCCAAATTTTGAAGAATCACTAAAATGTCTCTCACCTTTAAGAGCATTAAGTCTTTTTGAAGAAAAATATTTAGACGATGTTAACAGATTTTATGCTAAGGAACACCTGATTTATCAAAAAGACAACGGGATTATTCCCTATTTTACAATAAAAGAATTATCTTGTTTATATAAAAATTATGCTTTGTATATTGAAGATAATAGTGAATCTTTAATAGAAAGGGGCTGGCCTGAGTACACTTTTACTGACAGTGCCTGGCTTTCTTGTAAATTATCCCTGAACTATCCGATAGAAATACCGATTTACGTTAAAAATTTTAATAAATTAAAAAATCCAAGTAGTGACCCTTATTTTTTCTTAAAAAAATATTTTTTAAATAAAACCAATCAATTTAAAAAATACAAATGTAAAACGGTGTCATTATCGAAAATATTATCTTACAAAGAACTTGGCTTTATTGAAGATACGAGGTATAAATTTTTATGCTTAAAAAAAACAATTTTAAAAGAAATTAACCAATATCTTTTCTTGAAAACAACCGATAAAGATATTTGGTTTAAAAATTGTGTAAGAATACTTTTCAGCAGTTTCTCACAAAAAGATCTTCAAATTATAGCATCCATTGATAAAAAATATAATGAAATTAAATTATTTAACCATACATTAAATGGTGGCTTAAATGAGTTATTAGAAAATATTATCTTTTTATATGAAGAATGTAAATTTGAGAAAATGACCCTGGAAAAAAAAACGATGAATTCAATTTTAAAAGGATCGAAATACAATTATCAAAGAAAATTCAACTCGTATTATCAATTAGCTCAATTTACAGAAGACGATTATGAGAATAAACGCTTTAATAAAATGAAAAATAAATTAAATGATGAACTTGATAAAATTGAAAAAGAGATAATAAAAAACAAACAATTTATGTCTGATACTGTAGACTTTTATAAAAAAGAGTGTTTGAATGTAGACTATTTATTAAAACAAAAATACCACCCCTTTGTAGATAATTTTGTTAAAAGCTTAGAAAATGGAGAAAGCTTTGAAATATGTATACCATTTATAAACCAACTGCCGGCCCCGTCTCAAAAAAGAATAACTCCCTTAAAACTACCAACTAATACTAAATGGGAACATATCACTATACAATTCCTGGATTATGATAAAGTTAGAATTCAGGCACCTAATAAATTTAACAAGGTAGTAAATTTTCGGAAAATGGGTTTTGAAAACCAAAAGAACGGGAAACCAAATAAGCAATGGGAATTATTTTATAATCTATCACGATATAGGGGGGATCTATCCTGGACAATAACCACTTATAGAAGAAAAGTTGACTCCCACCCCCTTTCCACCCCAAAGATAAAAAAACAGATTCAAAGACTGTCAAGCACCTTAAAGGAATACTTTAGCATTAATGACTCTCCATTTTATGATTATGTAAAAATCAGAGCATATAAAACGAAATTCTTTTTACTTCCTGACCCCCTCAATATAAAAACCTCCCGTGACGTCACACGGCGCTAAGAAAAATATCTTTCCGGAATGACCCCTTTATTTATAAGGGTTCTAACCTTTTTATTTCGCCTAAGCAAAGATATTACCCTTTTATCGATAGTCTTGTTAGATGTTTTTGGGTTTTAAAAACCTAAAGGATTAAAAACAAATAAACAATGGAATTGGTGCCTATAAAACCAAGTTCTTTTTTCTCCCCGATTCACTTGATGCTAAAAATCTCGGTGACGTCACCGAGACCCTAAAAAATATTTTCCAAAATAA
Source organism: bacterium (assembly GCA_021162505.1). Lineage (GTDB taxonomy): Bacteria > AUK180 > AUK180 > AUK180 > AUK180 > AUK180. Next base: position 438 of record JAGGYO010000190.1, on the reverse strand, counting down.
TAATCCTTTATTTACAAGGGTTCTAGCACTTTTTTTTCGCCCTCTGTGACATGTCACTAATTATATATAGAGGTGAAAATATATGGCGAAAAGAATATCTTCCAAATATTCCAGGAAGTTTTTAGAAAAAACGATACAGGTATGGCAACCCTATTTTCCTGCTCCGCTGTCCTTGGGTGATGCGAGAGAAATAACGGAAAACATGACTGCTTTATTTAACTTTTTGATCCGGCACGAGAAGAAGTCGGAAGAAACCAAGTAATTTTATTAGATTTTTAAATCAAATGTCAGGAGGATAAGTAGAATCATTGAATAATAGGATTTTTCATTTATGGGATAATCAGGAAAGAAGAATAGTATCTGTTGAAGCGACAAAAAAAGAAGGTAAAAACTGGATAGCTCTGTGCCCTTTTCATCCGGATAAAAACCGGCCTAATT
>JAGGYO010000352.1 GCA_021162505.1 bacterium | reverse complement strand
TTATATAAGAATGAAGGACGAGTACATATTTAAAAATAATGTTGGCTTGGGAATTGATAATTTATAAAAATAAACTAAGCTAAAAATATTTATTCAGGTGCAATAGATGTAATATTTATAAAATAACCGAGATATTATAGATAAGTGTTTGTAAAAAAATGAGGTGAAAAGCTTATGATAGAGGATATTGAAGTAAGAAAAATAAAACAAAATTTTATTAAAACAAAAATAGACAATTTATCTGAATACGTTCATCAATCTTTTAAAAAATCTGATTTAAAAAACAGAATAAAACCAGGCGATAAAATCGGAATAACTGTAGGCAGTAGAGGAATTACTAATATTAAATTAATTGTAAAAGATATTATTTCTGAATTAAAAAACCTCAATGCTTCCCCTTTTATTTTGCCTGCTATGGGAAGCCATGGAGGTGCAAATAGCGAAGGACAAAAGGATGTTTTAGCTTCTTATGGTATAACGCAAAAAGAGATGGGTGTTCCCATAATGGCCTCTATGGATGTGATACAAATTGGAATAGTAGAGAATAAAATACCTATATATTTTAGCAAAATTGCGATGGAAGCAGATGGCATCATTGCTTTAAACAGAGTTAAAATGCATACAGATTTTAAAAGTAATATTGTTGAAAGTGGTATGTCTAAAATTTTAGCGATAGGCTTAGGTAAGGCAAAGGGGGCAAGTTCTATTCATTCTTTAGGGGTATATGGTTTGAAAAATGTTATTCCGCAAGCTGCGGAATTAATAATTAGCATGGCTCCCATTATTCAAGGTATAGGTATTTTAGAGAACAGTTATGATCAAACTATGAAAATATCTTTTATCCCACCAGAAGGTATAATTAAAGTTGATAGCGAGTTGTTAAAGATATCTAAAGAAGTAATGCCAATGTTACCAATTGACGATCTAGACGTAGTAATAGCTCAGGAGATTGGTAAAAATATAAGCGGAACTGGATTTGATACAAATGTCATAGGAAGACTGTACATTAACGGAGAAAAAGAAATTGTAAAACCCAGAATTAAAAGGTTGATAGTTTTTGACCTTACAGAAGAATCTCATGGCAATGCGTTAGGTATTGGTTTAGCAGATATTACAACCAGACATCTTGTTAATAAGATAAATTATAAAGATATGTATGCTAATACAATAACTAGCACCTTCTTAAACCGCGCTAAAATACCCTTAACTACAGATTCGGAGAAAGAAGCTGTTGAAATAGCAGTAAAAACTTGTTGGAAATTAGAACAAAGCGAATTACAATTGCTGATAATGAAAAATACTCTGGATCTTGAATATTTATATGTTTCAAAAGCCGCTTGGGATAAAATCAAAGATGATAAAAATATTGACGCGTGTGGAGAGTGGGAAAAATTAACTTTTACTAAAAATGGAAAGATGAAAATAAGATTATAATTTAAGAAATAAAGAGAATTAATAAATTTATATTTTAAATACACAGTCTTTGGCTTTCTTTTAAGGATTAGAAAATTATTTCAGGTCTTGATGAAAATATGTTTTTACCTGTAAATAAAAGACATAAAGGAATTTTAAAAGATATCTCTCGAATAATTGAAAGTGCAATTGGCAAAATAGATAAGGAATTTAAAGTAAACGGTAAAAAGGGACTTACTATTACTTTTTTAAGCAATGGACTTTTATGTAAGAATAAACTTGGCTTGAAAATTGAAACTATATTACTGAGGTAAGATGGATGATTTACGTAATAGCAGATGATCTAACAGGCGCCAATGATACCGGGGTACAATTTGCAAAAAAAGGCTACAACACAATGGTATCAATATTGGACAAACAATCAACAATAATTATACCTAATAATTTAGATGTTTTTGTAGTGGATACGGAGACTCGTGAATTAGAAGGTAAAACAGCTAGGAAAATATTAAGAAATATTTTAAAAACATTAAATATTAATAAAAATGATATGATTTATAAGAAAGTAGATTCAACTTTAAGAGGTAACTTAGGTGATGAAATTGAAGAAATAATGAATATTTTAAAAAAAGATATTTGTATTTTTAGTCCTAGTTTTCCTTCTCATAAAAGAATAACTATAGATGGTTATCTGATTGTTGATCAAAAACCTCTTGGGTTAAGTGAGTACTCATCCAATAATTTAATGCAAGAAGAAAATTCTTTTATCCCATTTTTATTAAAAAAACAAACTAATTTTTCAGTTGGGCAGATTGACTTAAAAGATGTTGCTAAAGGACAAAAAACTATTTTATCGAAAATAAATAAATTATACCAAAAGGGAAATAAAATAATAGTTATTGATTCCACTAACGAGGGACATTTAAAAGATATATTTGCTAGTGGCTTAAAGTTTGGTGGACAAGTTTTATTTTTAGGATCTGCAGGTTTAGCTAATCATTTTTCTAATATAAATAGTAAGAATGAAGATCTAAAAATAAAGATTGAAAATAATAAAGGCCCAGTTATAGTAGTTGCGGGTTCGCGAAATTCTATAATGG
>JAGGYO010000225.1 GCA_021162505.1 bacterium | reverse complement strand
GCTGCAAATAGACCCCAATGCATTTATTGTTGTTACCGATGTCTATGAAATTGTCGGCTCGGGTTTTAACCCTAGAAATATTTTAAATTAAGATCTATTGACAAAATGTCAGGATTGTGATATAATCACTATATGAGAAATTCTAAATGTACAAAACTTGGTTTTAGAAGTGGAAATACATTAAACACCGTGCTTTTAACACTGTTATTGGAAAAGCCAAAGATCGGATACTATTTAATGGATGAACTTGAAAAATTCGGATTTGATAAAAATAATATACCTATTACCATAGTTTACAGGGCATTGAGGAATATGGAGATAACCGGTTTAACCGTTTCCCGCTGGGAAAATACAGAGGGAAGCCCTTCAAAAAGGGTTTATTATATTACCAATAAAGGTATTCAATCTCTGAAAGAGTGGAAAGAGCTTGCAAAAGAAAAATTAGAGGTCTTTAATAATCTTGTTGAAGATATTGAAAAGACCTTGAAAAATATAGGAGGCTGAAATGAAAATATGTTTCACCGCAGACGAAAAAAGAGGACTTGAGAGTATATTAAGTTATCACTTCGGACATTGTCCTTATTATGTAATTGTTGATGTTGAGAATAATGTAGTAAAAAATGTTGATTCCGTTGAAAATCCCATGGCAGAGAATCATAACCCTGGAGACCTTCCTAATTACATGAAAGGACAAGGCATTAATGTTATCGTTACTGGCGGAATGGGAGCACAAGCACAGGATATGTTCAAGGGATTCGACATTCAAACCGTCACAGGTGCATACGGAGTTCTGCAGGATGTTTTAGAAGAATTCTTAAAGAATAAGATCACCGTTCAAGAAAGTGATCCAGAAATTGAAGTACCTCATATTGAGGGTGAAGATGATACCACAAGACGACTAAAAATGGATGTGATGGCTTTGAGAAAGGAGATCGCAGATCTCAAGTCCGCCGTTAAGAAGATAGAGGAAAAACTTAATTAATTTATCAAATTAAATTTATAAGTAACTTGTAGGGTAACATATTTGAGTCGTATACCTTTATATACGGCAGGCGTAAAAGTGCATTTTCTCCCTGCAACGATAGCAGCATCATATAAAAGCTCCTTTTCAGGATCAGGATCTTTTACTTCCACGGTTACCGCTTTACCTTTATCATTTATGCCGATAAATAAAACTACCTCTCCTTGCAAACCCATCATTCTTGCAACTTCAGAATATTTAGGAAGTACTTTATAGATTAATTTAGGGGGCTGTATAAAATTTTTTATCTTATTAAAAATGATTGCATAGTGGTCTTCAAAAAGCCGATCAAGTTTAAAATTAACTATAGCCCCATTATGTTTTTTGTTAATTTCTATTTTTATAACTTCTGGTTTGTAGGAGAATTTATAAACCAAAAAAGAATATTTTGTGCTTTTATTTAATTTAGATACGGTAACAGGCGAACCGCCATAATAAAAACCATTTACAAAAACCAGGGCACTTTTAGGTTCCGTCTGGATATTAATCTTTATTTTTCCTTCTTTTTCTTCGCTATCATTAATACTATTTAGTAAAAGGTTAAAAAAGTCAGCAAGGTTATCTATTATGGGGTAAAGATCCTTTTTCACAGGATAAACGCGAGATACATAGTTCCGTTTAACAAATCCATTACTATAAAAAACATTAAGAAAAAAGAATTGATTGATATATTGTAATGAAATTTCTATTTCAGGGTAGTGTTTTTTCTTAACGGGTTGCTCTAATACAATAAATTTCTTTGAAAGCTTATTTTTCATATAATCCCAATATTTACTTGTATCTTGAGGATTATTTCCGGAAACATCAAAGGGTTTAAGAATAACATATTTTTGTGCTGCTAAGAGATTTAAACTTACAAGCGTTAGCAATAATAAAATAGTTATTTTCTTCTTCATGGTTTTATTGTAACACAATCGTAAATATTTTTCAATAATTCCTCTTATCTTTTCCCTAAAATTATGGGGATAATGAGGCGTTCATCGTCTCTTAAAATATTCAATTTTATTTTATCGCTCGATCTATGAATAGCCATATACACATTAAAATCAATATCATCATTTATTGTTTTATCGTCTATCATTGTAATTATATCCCTTATTTTTAAGCCGGCAAGAGATGCAGCACTGTCTTTCTGAACACCCTCTATTACCACTCCCATCAATCCTTTCTTTTTTAAATTATCATATAATTGTTTATAGTATATACCCAGATAGCCATCACCTTTTTTTAGCGTTTTATTTAAATTACCCTTTTTATCGTAAAAACTTATATCTCCTGTGATCCTGTCGTTTATGAAATTAGCTTTATATCGGATATTACCGTTTTTATTATAAGATGTTACAGCATCATTCTTCTTTCCCTTTTTATAATTATAGGCCAAGCGGGGTTTATTCTTGCCATAATATCTGATATATTCGCCGGATAATTTATCATTTAAATAATTACCCTTTTCTTCCAATTTCCCTTTTTCGTTATAAAGCTCTACTGTCCCGTTCTTTTTACCATCAATATAATAAATAATAGATTTTACTTTCCCGTTTTCGAAGTATTGGATGTTTTTTCCATCTTTTTTCCCGTTCTTATAATTTATTTCGGATTTTTTTTTACCACCTTTCCTATAATAAATTTGAACCCCGTTCTTTTTACCGTTTTTATAGCGATCTATTTCTTTAATATTTCCGTTTCCATAATATTCGGAATATTCACCCTCATATAAACCGTTTTTATAATTTCTTTTGTATCTTAACGCGCTATCTTCATCATAAAATTTATACTCACCATTCTCTTTGTCATTTACATAATTTACCGTTGATCGGGTTTTCCCATTCTCATAATATGAGGTCATCAAGCCGGATAATACATCGCTTTCATAATTTGCATTTGTTTTGACCTTCCCGCTTTTATAGTACCAAATAAAATTTCCTGTTTTTTTCCCATATTCATAATTCCCTGTAAAATCTAATTTACCGTCTATATCGTATTTCATATATTTACCGCTCATTTTCCCTTTGTGAAAATTTGCCTTTGCATTTATGGAACCGGTACCATATTTATAGATCATCATTCCGGTAAATGGTCTGGTTTCATTTTCAGCATAAAGCAATTCATTTTTGGTTAAAGCTTGTGAAGCATCTATTTTTCTAATCTTTGTCGGTTGGCGACGATTATTCGCTCTCCGGCTTCTTGGCGAGGGAGTATTGGAACCCCTGATAACTTTCTCTTGTTTGGTTAATTTTACCCCCGTTAACAAGGAAGTGATCTTATTGATCGCCTTAAGAAGATCTTCTTCACTTGCTGCCTGCATTGATTCGGCTTTTTCAATTTGACCCGTTTCAATATTCAACATCTTGATATTTATGAGGAAAATACTTCCCACACCTCCTAATGAGCCGGTAAATATTTTTGAGACCCCCAGGAGTTTACCCATTTGAACAGCACATTCCTGTGTGGTGCATCCCGATTGCTGGAAATTTTGTTCTTTTAATATTTCCGTCATATTTGCTCTGGTAACCATAATATACCTATTGGTATTTAAAAGTTTTGTTCTGAGATAATCCGAAATAGTTGAAGCCAGGTCGTCCGAGATGCCTGCTTTTGCCTTAATATCAATTACCGCAACCACTACTTTTTTACTATTTTCAGTTGAATATGAGATCATTGAAAACGCTAAAAAAAGAAAAAGAACAATAAAATATCTTTTCATCATCCCCTCCGCTGCCTTATTTTACAATTTTTTAATAATAATGTCAATTTTTTTGGGGACAGTTTTTTAAGATACGGTAGCCCCATATCATAAAATTTTTGAGGGAGAAATAGAAAAAGTAGAATTTTCATAAATAAATTTAAGATCTACCGTTTTTCCAAAGAAGTGTAATTCGCCTTCCATATAATACCATTTTGTATTGATATTGCATTCTATACAATACAATATAGAATATTTTCATAGGAATCATTTTTTTTTTAGAATAGTTACTTAAAAGTTTCCTTTGCCTAATTTCTTATATTATCCCCGATCTTTTGTGTGAATGCTAATTTTCCTTCGTCTGTTCCTTCAAAGGAAGAGGGATCTTCAAAACTATAATGAATGATTTTTAACCTTTACAACAAAGAGATTAATTTTCCCGGGGTGTATTCTACCCTCAGGGCCTCATCTTTTTCAGGATTAAAATAGTTCAAGAACACCTCAGCCAATGGAAATAAACCTTTATTGTCAAGCAAAAATTTCCTGCGGGGCATATATTGTATATGCGAATATGCCTATATGCGAATATGCCTATATGCCTATATGCGAATATTGGCATATTCCCTATTCATCTGTTTTCATATCCCAACCTCCTTTTATTCTAACTTCAATAGGATAACGAAAATTGTAATTAATGCTCAGACATAAAATATTGCGCAGTCTTGGGACACACGATGCAAGCAACGAATGTCCTGCCTGTTTTCTTCGCATTTGGTTTTAACCTTTGAACCTTGAACCGTTTAACCCTATTTGGTAATGTCCCTAATATGGGCCAGGCGCCTGCTGTTGAATGACATGAGGGATGTCTTTCTCTGCGTTCTTTGCCTGCCTGTGCGTGTCCGCACGCAGACAGGCGTCTCTACGGTAAGAAATTATTGTTTTTTTAACTCTCCTATGAAAGAAAAAGTCAAGCAAAATAAAAAAATATTTTAAAAATGTTCGCACGATCTTTCCGATCAATCTCCTATGCGTCCCCTTCTGGACAAAATATATGTGCGACGTGGACTCCCT
>JAGGYO010000322.1 GCA_021162505.1 bacterium | reverse complement strand
GTTATCGGGTCTCTTCTGCCCAAGTATTTTCTTTTTTGTCGGGGTTGTTTCTTGTCTTTGTCCCAATAACTTTTGATTTCATACACATAAATCTTACCATTAACCACTTGATCAAAAAGATATGCCATAATAGCCTCCATAGTTATACTTATATTATAACTAATTTATAACTAAAAGTCAAGCCCTATCTGCATTTTTTATTCATAGTTACTATTTTATCGGGATTTTAGGTATTATAGGTATGGTTACAGCACATGCAACACGATATATGAAAATTGTGATGCTATTTGGCATACCACAAGTGAATCAGAGTATATTTTTACATATGGGGTTGCTTTGGGTTTCTGAGAGATTTCGATATTTTGATATATTTCCGGTGCAAAGGTCCAAAGTCAAGGGCATGAAGGTCATGGTTGTTTGACTGTGAATTTTTATTATCATCCTCTCATAGTTATTCCTGCTTTTTCTTGTACTCTTGCCCAAGGTGTTTTTTTTAATGATTTTTAGCCGAATACTTTTTGCAGGAAGGTCAAAAATTAAGACTTCAATACTACTTATTAAATACGGACAACTTTTGATTTACAATTTTGACCTTTGACTATCTAAAACCAAATACGCAGAATTTCTATATAACAGTCACAAAGTCCTAACCTGCCACCACCATTTTTATTACTTCAATAGATCTACCCCAATAAACATAAGTACATTAAAATTATCCATATCAAAATTTATATTTATATTTCTTATATAGCTTAATTCTCCTCCAACTCTAATCGTGGTTTTTGGGATTTTATAGTTTATATTTATGCATAATTCTACAGCAAGAGGGTAAGAATATGCCCTGCTTTTATCAAATGGAACAAATTTCTCTCCCTCTTTTTTATAGTAATCATCTACAAAAAATTGGGTTTCAGATTGAATAGTATAAAATCCAAACTTTAAACCCGGTGAAATATAAAAACTACTAAAGGGGTTAAAATAATAAGAACCACCAAAGCTAATAATTATATGGATATGATCGAAATAGGGCGTATATTCACTATTATGATATGTATAATACAGAGATGAGTTAGGATTATTATCATTCAATTCTAAAATTTCAATATCAAATACATATTTTTTAAAAATTTTAAAATATAGATCATATGAATATGTTAATCCATAAGAATATTCGGAACCCTTTACCTTTGGCGTAAAATCAGCGCCCTTTTTAAATAAAAACCAGGTTTCAATATTGAGAGAATAAATACTTCCAGCAAAAAATAAAAAAATTAGAACAAGTAAAATTCTTTTGTTCATAAATTTCCTCCTTAATTATGATATTCATATTTAATTACAAATCTGAGCGTGTCTTTATCATTATAGATTCCTGTAACTTCCCGATCTTCATTATACCCATAATTTTTTACATGTAAATAAAGATAAGTTACAATGGTCTATCATATATTTATTATTTTTTTTTCTTAGCATTAAATGAATATATTTTCGCGACATAACACAAAATTTCATATTTTTATAATAAATTTACTCCAAGAAACATTAATACATTAAAATAACTTGAAACATATTGCTTATCTAAGCTCCTTATATAACTTATCTCAAGACCTACTCTCATATTTGTTTTGGGTACTTTATATCCTGTGTTTATATTTAATTTCAGTACAGGATAAATAGAAGTTGCCTCAGGGTTCATATAAGAAACATATTGCCCGTTTTCTTTTTTATAATATCCAAAGCAACCTGAAAAATTTGTATCTACCTGTGAATATATTCTATAAATGCCTATTTTTAAACCAGGTAAAATATAGAAATTTCGGAAAACTTTTAAATTGTACGAAGTGCCAAATATAAAGCTCATTATGTTTTCCTTAAAAGGTCTAATATATTCATTATCAGAAGAATCAAGATATTTACCGTAAAATAAAGAATCCACAGAACTATTATTATTTAACTGTGATATTTCAATATCAAATACATATTTTTTAAAAATTTTAAAATATAGATCATATGATCTACTTAAACCACTAAAATGATTTTGATCAAATAAAACACTCATATCTTCACCCATTTTAAATGAAAACCATGTTTCAATATTGAGAGAATAAGCATTTATTACAACAAGCAAGAAAAGTGAAGCAGCTAAAAATTTTGTTTTCACAAAGTTACCTCCTTATTAATAATTTCTGTATATATATCTTATATCAAATCTGAGTGCACTTTCATTGTTATAAATTCCGGAAACTTCCTGATCTTCATCATAAACATAACCCTTAGTGCGCAACCAGAGATAAAAAAGAATCTACATAATCATTAGAACCTGTAAAAAAACCGTCATCTTTTTCATAAACATTAAAGGCAATCTTATAATTCGAATTTTCTTGATAAGGTCCAAATGCAAATGTAGGACCTGCTCCCTTATCATAACAACCATCACAACCACTACTATTCGTTTTTTCTACACATTGCCACTTAGAGCAATTACCGAAACTACATCCTAACCAATTTCTAATATCAGATCCTCCAAGAACTCTTTTTATTTGAAATTCTGCCGGTTGTGAAAAAGTACTTTCATAACATTTATTAAATTTAAATTCGTAAGGTGTAACATACACATACCACCCTGATAAATCGGGATATTTATCTCCACCTCCAAAATCACAAATTTCTTCGCCGGTTTGTGCATCCGTAATGCAATTAACATCTTTATTAATTGTATAAGGGTTATTAATAAATAAATTTTTATTCTCATCATTTATTCTTTGAACAATACTATTAAATTGTTCTATGTAGTTAATGAAGGGAACAATGGTATAAACATTATAATCCTCAATTATTGAATCATCAACAGTTAAATAATTAAGGTTATTATCGTATCCTTCGGCTGTTGACTCAAATTCATTTTCTTTTGATAAGATTATATATTTTTCTTTTTGATCATTATTAGAAATATTCTTATTTATTTTGAAATTTTCAATACAATATTGATTTTTTAAATTTGCAACTTTTGTTAAAATTTCTTCTGTTATTGAGTTTGATGGTAGGGAATTAATAAAATCACACAGTATTATGGAACTTCCTGTTCCAAAAAACGACTTAAATGCTTCAAGATTTCCAGAGTTTAAAAGC
>JAGGYO010000157.1 GCA_021162505.1 bacterium | reverse complement strand
ATCATTAAATGATAACAGAGAAAAAATTAATAATTTATTTAAAACATATTTGGAAACTGTGGAATTCAATGATTTATCCACTACTGGCTTTAATAGAAAAGATATTTCAGCAGGAGAGGTAATATAATTAATAACGATAAAAATACTGGCTCTTTATTACCAACAATAAATCAAAAATTTGATATAAAAAACGCATTTGATATGTATTACATTTCGAAAAATAATTTGAATAAATATTATGATAATACCGGATACAGAATTAATGATGGTAATTTTTGTTAGTATTAAAAAAATATAGTTGACTGGAAAATGCAAATGTTGAAAGTAAACTGGAATATTTTAAAATATGAAATTTTGATAGTGAAAAAAAAGAGAGTGAATTTATGAAGCGATTAAGCAAAATATTTATTAAAAGTCTTGTTGATTATCCGCTTATCTATGAAAGAGGGGTTGATTATTTTGAAAGTGGGATGATCAAAAAAGTGATAGAATTGGACAATATCATTAAGGCAGAGGTAGAGGGGAGTAGTTTTAATTCCTATAAAGTGAAAATTATTTTTGATGACGACAAAATACATTATTCTTGTTCCTGCCCTTTTGGGGGTGTTTGTAAACATATTGTTGCAGTTTTACTCCAACTTGAAAACGGAAAAAATAAAGTAAAAGAAAGTGATGAAAAATTACCAAATTGGCATGAGAAATTGAGTCTTTTAAATAAAGATGAATTAATAAAATTATTACTTCCCTATGTTACAAATGATAGTGATGTAAAAGTTGCTATTTTTAATATGCTTGAAAAAAGGGGAATTGATATTTATCAAGAAAAATTTTATGAATTGTGGAAGGAAATTTGCGAAGCAATAGATAATTCTTATGATTACGATACGGATTATCAAGAAGAGGATATAAATATTTATTACAATTTAGAAGAAATTTCTAAACTATTTAAAAAAGGCAAATTGTCTTCTGAAATTAAAGATGAATTCATTGATGATGCCATAGAATATGCCATTTATGACAAAATAGGAATAAGTGATGACTTGATAGAATCTGTCTTTAAAGTTGCAAATTGTAAAAAAGATTGGCTACGAATAATAGAAAGATTAAGGGGGAAAGAAAGTCGTTGGATAAAAGAACTAATTATGAAAATTTATAAAGATCATTTAAGAGACAATAAAAATTATTTGAAAGAGCGAAAAAAAGAATTGATTTATGGGAGTGATTATTATGATCTGGCAAAATTTTATAAAAGAAAAAAAGATATAAAAAAAACTATTGAGATTGCAAAAGAAGGGATTGAAAATGGGGAAGGCAGAAAAACAGAATTATATATAATGCTTTTTGAACATTATAAAAACAGAGATTATGAAGAAGCGATGAAATATTTAAAGGAACTATTTATGGATGAACCATCTTTAAACGAATATAAAAAATTATTATCATTCTCCAAAAATAAGAAAAATGATGCAATTTGGGCAATATCTTTTTTTAAAAAAAAAGGCTATTACGAAAAACTTGCAGAAATTGATTTATATGAAAAAAGATATAAAAATGTTTTGGATTATGTAATGAAAGGAGGTGTTGGTTATTTTGATAATAAGGATAAATATGCAAATAAATTAAAAGAATTATATCCTAAAAAAATTATTCAGTTTTATAAAAGAAAAGTGCAGGTTTATATTGAACAAAAGAAAAGATCAGCATATTCTTCGGCAGCAATTTATATTAAAAAAATAAGAAATATATACAAAAATATTTTGAAAAACGAGAATTCTTATAAAGAATATATTTCTAAATTAAGTGAAAAATACAAAAGACTACCCGCCTTTCTTGATGAGATAAGGCATTTATGAAGTAAAATGGAAACCGGTTTAAGAAGAATTAAAGGTTGCAAAATTAAGAACAAGAATATATAATATGTTGAATAAGGAGTTGAAGAATGAAAGAAACAGAAAAAAGAACAGTCGGTATCTTTAAAGCATTGGGAAGTCCAACACGTTTCAAAATAGTGAAATTGCTTGATGTGGGTGAGATGTACACAAGTGAAATTGCTAAAAATCTTGGGAAAGATAAATCAACTATATCAAAACATTTGAAAATCTTGAAAGATTTGAATATTGTCCGATATGTTACCAAAGATAAATATGTATTTTACAGGCTGAAAAAAGACACTGTGTTGGATTTAATCAATTATGCTGAAAAAATATTTGGTAGAGAGTAATTTATCAGTTGCACGATTTCTCAATTACGAAATCGTGCAACTGATAGAAATGAAAAATAAAAGGAGATTGTATGGAAACAAGCAATAAAATTTACCAGATTAAGATTAAATTGGCTAACATTAAGCCACCGATATGGAGAAAAATTCTCGTCAATTCGGATATTTTATTACCAAATTTACACAAAATTATTCAAACTGTAATGGGTTGGATGAATTTACATTTGCATGATTTTCGTGTGGGGAAAAAGTATTACGGAGAAATAGATGAAGAAGATATAATTGATGTAATAGATTACTCAAATGTTCATTTAAATAAGGTCATGCGAAAAGTCAAGGATCATATTGTTTATATGTATGACTTTGGTGATGGTTGGGAACACAAAATAACATTAGAGAAAATATTAGAACCCGAAGTAAAAAAATATTATCCTGTTTGTATTACTGGTAAAAGAGGTTGTCCACCGGAAGATTGTGGCGGATCAGGAGGATATGAGAATTTATTGAAAATACTAAAAGATCCAAAACATCCTGAGTATGAGGATTATAAAGAGTGGGTTGGTGATTATTTCTTTCCCGAAGAGTTTGATATTCAAACGGTTAATGAGTTATTAAAAAGTGAAGATTACGGATGTATAGATCTGGATATGTATTGAAAAATAGGTAAAACATGGGAAAGAAAAAAAAGAGGAAAAGGAATAAAAAACTTGTTTTTAAAAAAAAGATTCAAAAAAGTGAGAAACAAATACAAAATGAAGCTTCTAACAAATGGTTAAGAGATTTCTATAATGTAAATACAACAGAAGAAAAAATCAATTTTTTAGAAAAGATGTTAAACTGCCAAATTAATTATGACAAAATCTGCTATTTAGAGGCTTTACAAAAGATTGAAGATGGGCTCGGAAAAGAAAGAAAATATAATAAAGCAGAAGAAGTAATCCTCTATTTAATAAAAAAAAAGGATGGTGTCTTTAATGAATTATATCCTGAAATAACACGAGATTTGATAATGTTAAATACTTTAATGAATAAATGGGAAAAAGTAGAATATTATTTAGAAGACTTTGCTACTAATT
>JAGGYO010000306.1 GCA_021162505.1 bacterium | reverse complement strand
GTCCCCAGCCGCTGCCAGGCTGGCGGCAACCAATTCACGCGGGAAAAATGATACCCGGGTGGAGGTCATGTACCTGCCCAGAAAATATGTAAAAAAACCAAAAGGAGGAAAACCGGACTAGGTACTGATTCACGGACCACAGCAGGCTTTCATCGTTAAATAAAGACGGCATGAACCAGCAACTTTTCTCCGCTGCAGATCACACAGTTTCTGTGCGGATTTGACAAGACAGTAAAACGCTGTTAAAAGTGTAAAACATATATAAATGGTTAGCGAATTCTGGTGGCTCACCACATAAGCCACTGGGAATATTAAGTCTCTACCATAATCATTTTTCGATGAAATGATTATGGTAGTTAAAAATATCAGCTTATCAGGTCAAAAGGACTTAATAATATAAATGTTGATCAAGTCGCGCTTTGCGCTTAGCCCAACGATAGCTTTCTTAGGGATAGATTCAAACAATGCTATTTGACCCTTCTCAAATTCAAAGAGCGAAAAAATGATTATTTCAGCCAATTCAGGCTATATTCTTCGGACATCTTTTGAAAGCTTGGCTGCTGAGATAAGCAATAAATGCACAGCATTAAGATTGATGCATAAAAATTCATTAAATGAAAATAGGAAAAATAGCACTAGATTCCAGACACTTTCGGATGTGCATCAAAACGATTGACTGATATTTTAATAAGGTTATAAGAAATCAGTTGGAAAAGAGCTTTGCTCACTTTTGATGTACAACCAAATACTTTCACTTTGCCTATTGATCCAATAGTTCTTAAAAATATCAACTTTTTAGGCCTTTCTATTAAGGATTTTCATGTTGATATTGTTAGTTTTATGGATTCCCTTGCCCCTGTTATAATACAAGCAGAATCAAGTTTAAAATTTAAGAACAGGCAGAATACACCAGGGTGGACAGACATCCAAAAGGATTTAGAGCGCAGTTATCGAACAAAATTGGGTAGTGTCAATAATTTTTCGTTTTTTCTGGCAGTTCCTTGCAGTTGTGTTTCGATCCTGCTACAGGTTTATGTTAATGGAGCTAAACTTCGCTGATGTTCTCCATGCAACTACCCAGTTTGCTGGCTAGTCATTTTCAAAACGGGAGTAAACTTTAAAAAAAATCATGTCCCCAAATGAAATAAATTATTTGTTTCCCATGCTGAGATTAGAAGATATCTCAGGGAGGAAAAAATATTACGAAGCCATCAAATTTCTAATTAAAGCTTCCAAAATCATTGTTTCAAAAAAATTAAATAGTCAGAGAACTTTCCATATAAAAGGATTAGAAGGCAAATTAATAGCCATATCGAGTGGGGACATAATATATCCTACCACACAAAATGATATTAAAATTATCAGTAGTTTCCTTATTCTTCTTGAGGATCGAAGGTTCTACTCTCATTGCGGAATTGATATTAGAAGTATCTTTCGTGCTTTAATATATAACCTAATTTCCAGGAAAATTGTTCAGGGTGGAAGCACTATAACACAACAACTTATTCGTAATACTTTCATTACTTCTCACCATTCTTTACTCAGAAAAATATTAGAAATTATTCTGGCCCTAAAGATAGAAAAATACTATTCAAAAGAGGAAATACTATATCTTTATTGTCAATATGTATATCTTGGAGGTGGAATTCGTGGATTTTCAACTGCATCTAAAATTATATACCGTTGCCCACTATCAGCACTTAACAATAAACAAATATGTGGTTTGTTAGGGTTACTTCGTTCCCCTTCCATTACTTATCCTCAGACATTCTATAAAAAATATATTGATAGGCAGAATTTAATTTCACAATTTTTACTGAAAGATTCCTTTCCCACTTCAAAAAAAGAAATTAAACCACATGCCAAAGAAACGGTTAATCCCATAAAATTAGCAAATCTACGTAACCCAAGATTTACACATATTATTAATCATCAGCTCAGAAAAGAATTTAAAACTATTCCTTCCGATATATCTAAAGTAGAAATTACTGTTAATCCCCATACTCAAAAAATCCTTGATGATGTTTTAAGAGAAGTATCATGCTATAAAAATGTATCTCAAGTAGCTGCTATAATCTTAGATAATAAACAAGGAAATGTAATTGCAGAATCATCTTGGCAGAAAAATAAAGAATCTGAATTTTCCCCATCTTTTCATGGAAATATACAACCAGGCTCAACATTTAAAACATTTGCTCTTCTTACAGCATTAGAACAAGGTTTAGAGCTAGACTACAAAATTGAATCACGTTATTTTCAATCTACCTTTATTAAAAGTAAAAAAAATATACCTTGGTTGGTCAGAAATTATGGAGAAATTTACAGAGGAGAATTAACGTTAAAAGAAGCATTTGCCTATAGCGACAATACTGCATTTGCAAGGCTTACTGAGTTATTAGATTTTGATAAGTTGATCCAAACATATAAAAGGTTTGGTTTATACAAAGAGGGGAAAATATCTCATTCCGTTGTCCTTGGTGGAATTACTAATGGCATTTCATTATTGCAACTAGCTTCTTCATATAGGACCATTGCAAGAAATGGCATTTTTACTCCTCCTCGTTTTATAAAATCCATTCAATTTACCAATGGAGATTTTTTTTGGCTAAGGGATCAGACTGAAAAATGCATTATCAAAGACTACTCTTCCATTAGAAAACTTCAGAATGTTCTTAAATATGCTGGTTTTTCTTTCGGTGGCACAGTCTTTTCGGGAAAAACAGGTACTACAAAAAACGGAAATATTTTTGCTGGGTACAATGATGAAGTATCTTTAGCGATATGGCTAGGTTTTAAAAAATCTCCTAAAGAGAACGATCCTAAAGCAATAATGAGCAAGCATGTATTAGAGAAGGTTGTGCAAAGAATGCTAGGATACAAGTCAAATTTATTTTCTATTTAAACAAGATAATGCCGATGGATAATATGGGAAAAGGGTTAATCACATTTGGAATTGGAATAGCCAGTTGGTTTATTAAGGATTTGTTAATCAAGCTAGCTATAAAACGTAATGAAAAAATACAAAATGAGTGGAAATACCGATTAACTAAAGTGTGGTCACCATTATTCTATTGGTCTGGCGTAGTCACTCTTTCTGATAGCCATCAAAATTGGGAAAAACATGGAATTAATAAACTTGAGGAACTTCTTTCAAAATGTGCATATTTATTGCCCTTAGAACATTATTACATATTGGTCAAAGTAATTGAAAATGCCACGAATCAGAATACTTCTCCTATACAAATTGAAGAAGTTAAAAAAGTGAGGGATTACATATACAAACAAGTAGAACTATTAAATTATTTGCTCTATAAAAAGGAAGATATTTTTGAATTGGGTTCCGCTATTGATGTTTTATCCCCTTATAGAACCTTTCTTCGTACTGCATCAATATTTTGTATTCATCTTATTTTATGGATAGTAATTGGAGGCCTTATTATCTTCCTTTATATCTTTTATATCAACAACATATTATGGCCATTAATTATCTTTGGAGTTACCCTTCTAATCATTATGTTTTACGATATAAAAACTAGATTGAAAATAAACCAAGAGATACAAGAAAGGTTGAAATAGTAAGTATATCTGCGAAAAAGAACAAAATCCGCCAACTTAACCTGTCAGGCCACCTGACTAGTGTTTCGCTGAGCTTCACACCGACATGTGATATGGCTTGGGAGTGGACAATCAGCGAAGTTTAGCCTCATTAATATAAACCTGTAACAAGATCAAAACACAACTTCGGGGGGGGTACTGCCAGAAAAAAAGCGAAAAATTATTGGCACTACCAATTGAAAGGATAAAGCAGAAATAACTGATGAAAACTATATTGAATAAGGACAAACTGAATAATCTTACCAATGAGATATGGAACT
>JAGGYO010000173.1 GCA_021162505.1 bacterium | reverse complement strand
GATATTCTATGGGCATAAAAAAGAAAATTATTTATAATTTTAAAAATGGAAATTTTAATTTTGGCGACACAATACTTATTTTGGGAGAAAAAATATGAAAATTGCCTTGGTAGGAAGTCCAAATTCCGGAAAAACAACGATTTTCAATAAATTAACCGGCTCTCATCAAAAGGTTGCAAATTGGTCAGGCGTCACCGTGGATGCAGTTATTGGTAAAATGAAAATAGATAAGAAAACAATTGATGTTTATGATCTACCCGGTATTTATAGCTTAACCCCATTTTCACCCGATGAAGCAGTAGTGAGAAATATACTGATCGAACAAAAATTTGATAAAATCGTTGCGGTAATTGATGTAAACAATATTGAGAGAAATCTATATCCTATCATACAGCTTCTTGAACTTAAGCTCGCTCCTGTAATACTTGTCCTGAATATGATGGATGAATTTGGAAAGAACGGGTATAAATTAAAAGATAATATTTTAGAAAAGATCCTGCCTATAAAAGTTATACCAACGATTGCCACAAAAGATGTTGGAATTGATGAAATAAAAGATGCTATAATGAGTTTTAGCAAAAAAGAAACCTTTCATATTCATCATGAACAAATAATTTCCAATTTTATTGAAAAACTATCCAATAAATACGAGGATATTGATACAAAATTGCCCTATGGAAAGAAATGGGTTATTGAAAAATTACTGGAAAATGATTGTTATATTAAAGGAAAATTGAAAAGAAGAGATTTCTATAATGATCTTAGGGATGATATAAATAATTTCGAAAATAAGTATAAAATAAAAGTATCCGAACGAATATTTGAAAATAAATTCGGTTATATTAAAGGTGTTGTAAAGGAAGTAGTGGAAAAGGTAATAGATATAAGATCTGCAATGGAAAGGTCGGATAGTATTGATAGGATAATTAATAATCCCATAATAGGAATCCCGCTTTTTCTTCTAATTATGTTTATTGTATTTCAACTTGTTTTTAAGATTGGGACGCCTCTCCAAGATCTGGTATCATTATTTTTTTCGTGGCTTACAAATTTTTCAACAAATTTCTTTACCTCCGTTCATTCTCCGGCGTGGGTAATTTCTTTGATCAACGATGGAATTATTGCCGGTATCGGCAGTGTTTTGATATTCCTTCCGAATATATTGATACTATTCTTTTCACTTTCTTTTTTAGAGGATATCGGGTATATGTCTCGTGCAGCATTTGTTATGGATAAAACGATGCATTTAATGGGTCTTCACGGTAAATCCTTTATCCCATTAATTCTCGGTTTTGGTTGTAATGTTCCTGCAATTATGTCTGCAAGAATTCTTGAAAGTAAAAAAGATCGGATCATTACGATTCTTATAAATCCCTTTATATCATGCTCTGCACGCTTAACAATATATGTCCTTTTCACAGGAATATTTTTTCATAAATTACAAGGTTTGATAGTTTTTTCTCTTTATTTGCTGGGTATAATTTTAGCATTTCTAAGTGCTATTATTTTTAAAAGGATCTTTTTTGAAAAAGAGGAATCTCTTCTCATAATCGAACTTCCGCCTTTTAGAAAACCAATATTGAAGAATTCATTATTGGAAATGTGGCTGAAAACAAAGGAATTTATTTATAAAGCAGGGACCATTATTTTTGCTTCGGTTATTATTGTCTGGGTGCTTTCAAATATCCCATTTGGTGCGGGCTATGCTTCAAAACAAAGTATAATAGGGCATATTGGTTCTTTTTTCGCTCCGATTTTTAAGCCGGCCGGTTTCGGAACATGGCAAATTGCCGTAGCATTGATATTCGGATTTATTGCAAAGGAGCAAGTAGTAGGTATATTGGGAACGCTTTTTGCCGCCTCAGGAACATTAGCAATGGTATTACCTAACTATTTTACACCGTTGACCGCTTATTCATTTATGGTATTTACATTGATCTATACGCCATGCCTTGCTACACTTTCTGTAATGAAAAGAGAAATAGGTTTGAAATGGACAATTTTTAATGTGATTTATTCATTGACCATAGCATGGGTATTTGCTACATTAATATATCAAATAGGAAAATTATTTTAGGAGGAACTGTATGACTCTCTATATAGTATATGCGTTTTTAGGTGTTTTAATAGGTATAATCAGCGGATTAGTTGGAATTGGCGGCGGCACGGTTCTTGTCCCTATACTTATCTTTTTCTTTCATTATTCACAAAAAGAAGCCCAGGGTACATCCTTGGCAATGCTCCTTCTCCCAATTGGAATATTTGCTGTTATTAATTACTTCAAAAGCGGTTATGTAAGGTTGATACCTGCTTTCATAATGGCTGTGTTCTTTGTTTTTGGGGGGTATTTCGGTTCTAAATGGGCTGTTCAGGTGCCTCAGATTATATTGAGAAAAATATTTGCTGTTTTCCTCCTTCTGATCTCAATTTATATGCTTTTAAAAAAATAGCAGTATTCAATATAAAGAATTTATTAACCACGAATTACGCGAATTTTACGAATTAAAGAGAAAAAGAAATGGAATAACCACAGAGCACTCCTGTCTGCGTGCGGACACGCACAGGCAGGCAGAGCACACTGAGATTAAAGAGGAAATGTAAAAAGAAAAGAGATCAACCGGTTAAATTCATTTAAATTTTCAGTTATGAAATAGAATTTCATAATTCTCAACCGTTATGATCATTAGAAAATAAATTTTCTTCTTTCAAAAAGGTCTCGTTAAAAGTGATTAAAATAATCACTTAACTGAAAATTTATAGAAAATTAAATGGTATCTTTCAATAATTTTAAGAAATTTCTGCGAGATGAAACTCAAATGTTGGCATATTGGTTATTCTGAACATGAGCGAGGTACCTGGCTGAGGTGCCTGGCTCACCGTACTTGTGTGCCTGGCTCCGAATATTGCCGGGTTCCCGAATTAAAGGTCGTGAAAAATCTATTCCTTATTAGTATGACATTCGCTCTTAAAGAAAGTTTATTCGAATTAAATTTCATTAATAAATACAATGTATTTAGATAAATGATGAGAATTTCTCATCATTTAAAGAAGTGAAATAACGAATAAATTTCAAAATTACAGCTTAATATTATAGATAGCAAAAGGTAATTTTACCGTACCGTTAAATGAAGAAGAAAAATTTCCTTGTTTTAAATGATTGATAAGTGTTAAGCCAAGTGAAACCGTTGAAACATTTATGGAAACGGGAACATTTACCTTGGAATTTTTTTCAACTGAAATGTTCTGATCGATATTTGCAATTTCATTACCTTCAATATTAAACTTTCCCGATATCTTTGTACCGGCGATTCTGAAAGGATTTGGATTGTCAATAGTAAAATTCACATTTATTGTAATATTTGAAAAGGTAATTTTTGCAATCTTAATACCTGACATTTGAATCTTTGGTAACTTGGGTTTCGGGATATTAACATTAAAATTGACGGGAATTGTTATTTGAACCGGCTGCTGAAAATATAATTTGGAGTTAAAGCCGAGAGGTATATTATCATTACTTGACTTTATGACATCAATAATATTTGGTATGGATGAAAAGGGTACCATTACCTTAAAACCCATATTTTCAGATGAATTTGCTCCAATGTTCCTTGATTCATTATTTGATAAGGTTGTGAAGGGGGAATTATTTAATAAAACATCGGTCTGAATTTGTGTTAATGGTATGGAAAAGCCATTGGGATTTGAAATATTCAAATTTACGGTTCCTTCCACCCCATTTGAAGTAATATTGTCAAGATTAAAATTCACAAATTTTATAGTGGGATTTTTTACTTGTAAAACTTCTTGCAGCATTGCACAACCACCAAAGATCAAAACGAGAGAAATGCCTAATAGATAAAATAATTTTTTCATAATAAACTCCTATTATGGTTTTGTAACACTTAAAGAAAAATTAGTAAAATAATATTCTTTGCCATTATTGGTAATTTTTATATCAAATATCTTGGGCTCCAGCGGGTAAAATTTCGTCTTTCCCGTGGGAGGGTTAAAATCTCCTTCACCGGGGATAATGTTTACAAATGTCAAACTCTGTCTTTGTACCATTGCCCAGTGGAATACCATGAGTCCTTTAACTGTTTTTTGCTTACTTGAAAATTTGTTTTTCAAAAGATAAAGATAGTCAAAAGATTTAAAATCGTCAATGACGGGCAATGGTTCGCTTTTAATAAAATTATTATAAACAATTTCCTTTTTTAATCTATTGGGATCTTCAATATTTACCAAGTATCCTTTATTTTTGAAATCATATGTAATCTTTATTGTTCTATGCTGTTTCTTAAAATCGATCAATGTTTCTTCTGATTTAAAAAAAACAAGGTTATCCTTAGCATCAACTATAATCATACCCTTGATAAGATAATCAGTATTTATATCTAAGGATGAAGAAGCGGGAACACCATTAACATAGTATCTTGCAAATCGTTCTGAATGAAAAAGGTAATAATAAATGGGAATTGTATCACTACCCGTGTCGTATTGAGCTTTTTTGTAGAATTGAATATTGTCAAATCCCCAATAGTCATTGTTCTCATCAATGATTTTAAAAGTCATCAATCCATCAGCAAACAAAAGGGCTGTAAAAAATAATAATAAAAATAGAATGTATCTTTTCATAAATGCCTCCAATGTACATTATAAGGTTTTTTTTAAATAATTTCAATAAATTGAAAAGAAAAATTTATTCAAAAATCAAACCGAATATGATAATGGGCATCTAACATTTTCATATTGTAACAATAAAACAATGATTTTACTTGAAAAAAAAGCTATTTTACATTAAAATATACAAATTAACTAAATGAGGTAAGTATGGTACATTGGAATGTAGTTGACTGGGAAGAAATTATTGATAGAGCGGAAGCTTTTTTTAGAAAAATAAAGCCCGAAGATAAAGTAGTGTTGGTATATCACGGTGATGCAGACGGTGTTACTTCTGCACTTTTTATCTCCTTGGTTTTAAAAAAGTTCCTTGGGCGAATACCCGAGCATAGGATATGGATCTCTACAAAAGCATATAAATTAAAAGAAGAAAGACAGATAATCGATAATATAAATCCGGATGTTTTAATTACTACGGATCTTGATATTGCAAAAGAAGATAAGCTTTTAAGGGGTTGGGCTGATAAATATGAAAAGGTATTTATGTATGATCACCATTATATTCGTCCTGAATATAAGGAAACTATTCCCCGTTCAATTGAATATTTGAATGCGAGAATGCTGGGCGATAAAAATATTTGGCATCCTGCTGCGTTTTTCGGCTACTCTTTGCATCAAAGATTCTTTAAAGATGACAATTATCCTTGGGTTGCAGGAATTGGATTAAGGGGTGATCATGCGTTGGATGAATATGAAACATTACTCGAAATATTAGGTGAGAACTATCCCGAACTTCTTAAACCAATAGAGGGAAAAGATTATAAAAATCTTTTGGAAAAAGCCGTTTATTTTATAAATGCAGGGTTCTTTTTTAGTCCGGATCTACATGAAGAAACATCATATAGAGTTCTTTTAAAAGCAGTTGAAAAGAATGATTATTCGTTTATATATTCTGGACAGGAGGAAGCAGCTGAGCTCCATGATAAGCGGGTGGAATTGGAGACCTCTATTGAGAGAATTTATAATGAAGCCAAAGAAAAAGCGGAAATTATTCAAGATTTCCCTCTAATTATTTATTATATCAATACAACTCACTATATTCTCGGTGTTATTGCAAGTATGTTGGTAAAGGATTTTCCCAATAAGGTCGTATTGATCTTAAATCGTTTTGACAGTGAGATTTCAGGCGAAATAAGACAGGGTGAAAATATAGATTATAATCTTGTTGAAATGCTCTTTGCTTTGAAAAGCGATAAAAATTTTGAATATCAATCGGTAGGTGGTCATCCTCGTGCTGCGGGCTGCCTTTTCAATGCGGATCAGTATGAAGAATTCAAAAGTAAATTTTTAGAGGCATTTAGTGAACACAATTGATATCTTCGGGGTCATTTTTGTTATTATTTCAATGATAGTATTTTGGAAAAAGGGTTTATTGAGTTTTGCTTTCCCCATTGTAGCCATTGTTCTATCTTTATGGTTATCCTTTAATAATAGTGCTATGATAAATAATATATTTGGTGAGCGTTTTAAGGAAATGGCGGTTAAGATCCCTATTCTTTCTTATGTCGTTAGTTTTATTATATATGCAATAATACTTACACTGGTTTTTTATATCATTAAGAATTTCGTTAGAATGACACTTTTAAAGGTATTTGATTCTATTTTGGGTGCTATCTTTGGTTTTGTTCTTGCCACAGTTCTAATAATGGTAGTGCTTTATATAATGTTAAAAATAGGAAAAAGTAGCTCCAAACTTGTGGAGAACTCAACGATATTTTATCCTATTTTTCGCGGATTTTTAAGTAGTTAGGAGTGAATGATGAAAGTTAAATTAAACGGTAAAAATATTGAAATTTCCAAAAAGGAAGATCTCTACGAAAAGATAGAGGATTTTAGAAATGTTACTGCATTGGATATTAATGGTGAGAAAAGGGATCTTTTTTCTATTATTAATGACGGTGATACTATTGAACCAATTTATTACGGGACAAAAGAGGGCTTGGATATATTTTGGCATTCTTCTGCACATATTATGGCACAGGCAATAATGAGATTATACAAGAATGTAAAATTAGCAATAGGTCCTTCCATTGCACATGGATTTTATTATGATATTGATTCACCCGAGATGATAAAAGAAGAGGATTTCCCCAAAATTGAAAAAGAATTTAAAAAAATAGTTAAGGAAAGGTTAAGAATAGAGAGAGAAGATATCTCCCGAGATGAATTATTAGCCGTTTATAAGAAGGAAAATAATCCCTATAAAGTAGAAATATTGACTAATATTGAAGATGA
Organism: bacterium; assembly: GCA_021162505.1. GTDB lineage: Bacteria > AUK180 > AUK180 > AUK180 > AUK180 > AUK180. The sequence goes on along the minus strand of JAGGYO010000173.1, from coordinate 5,169 downwards.
TATGGTATCACTATATAGACAAGGTGATTTTTTTGATCTGTGTAGAGGTCCGCATTTACCTAATACTTCTTATATTAAGCACTTTAAAATTCTCTCTGTTGCAGGTGCTTATTGGCATGGTGATGAAAAGAATAAGATGCTTCAACGGTTATATGCAATAAGTTTTAAGACCAAGGAAGAAGTTGACGAATATCTCGAAATTCTAAAAGAGGCGAAGGAAAGGGATCATAGAAAGATCGGAAAGGAACTTGATCTTTTTTCTATATTTCCGGAAGCCGGTCCCGGCTTGGTTTTCTGGAAACCAGCAGGTGCATTTATGAGAAATCTTATCGAGGATCTTTGGAAAAAAACGCATCTGGAAAACGATTATGACCTATTATATACACCTCATGTTGCAAAGAAACATTTGTGGGAAACATCGGGACATTATGAGTTCTATAAGGAAAACCTTTTTCCTGATATGGAATTTCCGGAAGGAGAGCATTATCTTATCAGACCAATGAATTGCCCTTTCCATATTCTGATCTTTCAAGAAAAATTGAGAAGTTATAAAGAACTGCCTATTCGTTATGCAGAACTTGGAACGGTTTATCGTTATGAAAAATCCGGAGTGCTGCACGGCTTAATGCGCGTAAGAGGGTTTACTCAGGATGATGCGCATATTTTTTGTCAGAGAGAAGATCTTGATGAAGAGGTAAAGAAATTACTTGATTTCTCTATATTTTTTATCAAAAAGTTCGGCTTCAAAGATTTCAAGGTCTATCTTGCCACTCGTCCGGAAAAGTTCGTTGGCGATCCCGCAACATGGGATCAAGCGGAAAAAGCACTTGAAAATGCAGTAAAGGAATATGGTATTGATTATGAGATCGATGAGGGCGGTGGAGCATTTTATGGACCAAAGATTGACATAAAGATCAAAGATGCGCTTGGTAGAGAATGGCAGACCACTACGATCCAATTCGATTTCAATTTACCCGAAAGATTTGATATTAATTTTATTAATGATAAAGGGGAAAAAGAGCATGTTATAATGATACATAGAGCACTTTTAGGGTCTTTGGAAAGGTTCTTCGGTGTGCTTATCGAACATTACAAGGGTGATTTCCCCTATTGGCTTGCATATAAACAAGTTGTGATCTTACCCATTAATGACCATATAAAGGATTATGCAGAAAAAATAAATGATAAATTGAAAGAAAACGGTGTCCGATCTTATATTGACAAAAGAAATGAAAGATTGGGATATAAGATCCGTGAAGCAAAATTGAAAAAGATACCGTATTTTATTGTTATTGGTGAAACCGAAAGGGAAGAAAATGTTATCAAGCCAAATGGCAGAAAAGAGGGCGAGCTTGGCAAGATGAGTTTTGATGAATTTATTGAGGTTTTGGAGAAAAGAAAAAATGCAGAAGATTAAGTATTTCCTATTTTTATTGTTATTTGCAAATATTTTAACGATATTTGGTGTTAATCATCCCAATTCTCATGTATTATCACAACTACAGGCAAATTTACCTACATACCCAATACGGTTGTTCGTTTTCGGTGATAATAGAGATAGTTGTACCACATGTACCGATGGTGATATTATTTTCATGCAATTAATTGATGATATTGATTCAGGCCAGATCCCCTGCACCCTTTCTATTTCTAACGGAGATCTCGTTCTCTCGGGATATGATTTTCAATATCAAAATTATATGTCCATGATCGATAAAGCATCCTTTCCAATTTTTAGCGTAAGGGGAAATCATGAACTTTATGCTGATGACGGACCTGCAAATTTTCAAAAGTATTTTGGTGAAAAATACTTCAGTTTTAGCTATGGTCCACTATATATTTGCTTATTTCCGGATTGTTTTCAAAGAGCCGAGATGTCAAGTTATGGACATAAAATAGATTATTCTGTAAGAGATGAATATTTGGATAATCTCACCAGTGATCTTACCGGATTAGGAAGTTCCATCAAATATAAATTTTTATTTACTCATGCTCCTATCCAGGTCGCAGGTGGTTCTCATTATGGCTCATATTGTGTTTACCAGAATTCTAATACCGATCAATTTCGTAACTTAGTGGAAGCATATGGATTTACAGGAGTTGGTTTTGGTCATTGGCATGATTACGATCATTTTTTTTATAACGGAATACACTATGTTTTAACAGGCGGGGCAGGTGCTCCGCTTTATCACGATACAAGCAAAGATCCTTATAGTCCGCCTGATTACGGCGAATTCAACCATTATGCTATTTATACTATGGATGAATATGGTAATTCCATTCTTCAACTGGTGAAAGTCGGCACCGATTCTCTCCCTGATAATAATTATACGATCATTGTAAGTTCTTCTGTTAAAGATGTATCTCCAACACGCATAGATTCCTTGAGAATATTGTCAACTAATTATAAGTCCATTTATAATTTATCCTGGGTAGCAACGGGTGATGATGGAATAATAGGAAAAGCTACAAGTTATGATCTAAGGTATTCGGAAACTCTTATTAGAACAAGCAGTGATTTTGATAATGCCTCTATCTATGAACAAAATTGGATCCCCGCAGAATCCGGTTATCTGGAAAATAAGGTCGTGAATAATTTGAATATTGACAAAGAATTATATCTTGCTATTCGTGCAATCGATGATGAGGGAAATAAAAGTGAAATATCAAATAATACCCATCTTATCCCAGAAAGTTATATTAAAAAAACTTACCCGAACCCATTCCATCCTAATGAAGGAGGATTTTTACATATTGAGTTTGTTCCTGCCATTACCGACGATATTGATTTCAGTATTTATTCTGTTGACGGAAAAATGGTCTATAACGATACGAAAACGGGGAATATCGGTGAAACTATGACATTCTATTGGGACGGCCTATATGAAGCTGAAAATGAAGATAAGACCATGGGTGCAGGAATGTATTTTTATGTTATTACCATAGGAAAAAAATCTTTACAAGGAAAATTTGCTTTAATAAAATGAGGGAGTGTATGTATGGAAAAAGATAATCTGCTGAATTGGATGAAGGACAGACAGGATGATCGAAATAAATTAACACCCATCGAGATCAAAAACAAGGAATTCAATAAAAAACTCAAGGGTTATGATATTCACGAGGTAAATGATTATCTCTTGGAAATATATGAGAATTATCGAGCTTTGTTTGAGGAGAACACTCTTTTGAAAGAGCGGCTTAACTATTTTGATACTGAATTGAAGAAATTCAAGGATAAAGAAACGCAGATGAATGCCGCCATTTTAAATGCTCAGGAAATGGCAGATAGAATGAAATCAAAATCAACAAAAGAGGGTGAAGAACTGGTGCACAATGCCAAAGATGAAGCGGGAAATACTATTACAAAGGCAAATGAAGAGGCAAAAAATATTGTAAAGGCAGCAGAAGAAAAAAAGGAAAAGACCTTAGGTGATCTTAAAGAATTAAAGCAGAGATATTTGAATGATATAAAAACGCTGAAAAATTATAGAGAAGAATTGTTCGGAGAGTTGAAAACATTTTTTCAAAAAAAAGCATTGGAATTACAAAAGATAGCGGAATCAATAAAAAGTGAAAATAAAAGTAAAGGTAATACCCAGAGCCAAGATAAATAAGATCGAAAATTTGGATGATAAATCTTATAGAGTTCATTTAACTTCTCCTCCTCTTGATGGAAAGGCAAATGCGCTATTGATCAAGCTATTATCTAAATATTTTCATATTTCAAAGAGTAAAGTGACCATCATTTCCGGAGAAAAGTCCCGGAATAAGACAGTAGAGGTGAATGTTGAATAAATTTTGTTTTAGAGAGAATATAGAAAAAAATGAAGCAAAGATATTGAGTAAATTTGCAAAAAAAAGTTCGGAAACTCAGGGCAGAAAGATATATGAAAAACCATCACCCGTTAGAACGGAATTCCAGAGAGATAGAGATAGGATCATACATTCAGAAGCTTTTAGAAAATTAAAACATAAAACACAGGTTTTTATTTCTCCCGAAAGGGATTTTTTCAGGACTAGATTAACGCATACTATTACTGTTTCTCAAATTGCCAGAACAATTGCCCGAGCTTTAATGCTCAATGAAGACCTTGTTGAGGCAAGTGCTTTGGGGCATGATCTGGGACATACACCCTTCGGTCATACGGGAGAAAAAGCGCTGAATGAATTGACTGACGGTAAATTTAAACATTATGTTCATTCTTTGCGAGTGGTGGAATTTTTGGGAAAAAAGAGGCAAGGACTAAATCTTACATTTGAAGTAAAAGACGGCATAGTGAAACATTCCAAGGGCTCTAATGATCTAATAAAAGATATGGGAAGCATTAATCCGCCTATAACCTTAGAAGGTGTCATTGTACGGATATCCGACAGCATTGCGTACATCAATCACGATCTTGACGATGCAATCGTTGCAGGAATAATCAAACCAAAAGATATTCCTAAAGCCGCATCAAAAATACTTGGAAAACGTTATTCTGAACGGATCGATAGTATGGTCGAAGGAATTGTAAGAGAAAGTTTTGAAAAAGGTAAAATTTTGATACCAGCAAATGTTCTTGAAGGTATGAATATTTTAAAAGATTTCTTGTACGGAGAGGTTTATCCGCATAATAGGATCAAAAAGCCGGCAGAGAAAGCGGCAAAAATGATATATAGGATATGGGAACATTTTCAAAAAAATAAACCTGAATTCAGAAAGTTTTGTAACAATTATCTTGATGATTTTTCCTTTGACCAAAATCTTATTGATTTTATTGCCTGGCTTTCAGATGATGAAGCCACACGATTAGCAATGAAATTAAAATAAAACCTAAAGAAATATAATAACCACAGAGCACTGAAATATCAATGAATAATGAACAATGAATAATGAATAATTAAAAATGAATAATGAAAAATGAAGAATTGTAGGGGTCGTTCGTGAACGACCTAATGATAAAGAAAAATGGAATTACCACAGAGCACTGAAAGCAATTGACAATGCCTGCCTGTGCGTTGCACGCAGACAGGGACAATTGATAATGGACAATTAGAAAGCAAATTAGGAATAAAGGGAAAAAATGAGATTCCTACGGAAACTTTGTTTCCTCTGAATGACGAAAATCAAGTTGAGAATTGAGAGTAAAAGAAAATGTAAATACTGGATTATCGTGTCAAGCACGGAAT
>JAGGYO010000223.1 GCA_021162505.1 bacterium | reverse complement strand
ATTCTTACCATCATCTATCATCGAGTATCTATTTTCTGTTTTACCATTTTTACCATCATCTATCATCGAACATCTAACATCTGTTTTTATATTATTCATTTCTTTCTCCTTTCATCTTTTGATTTTTCATTTCTTCTTCCTGCTTTCCAGAATATTTTTAGCCTTTTTCAATTCCGCAGCAATTATTTTTTCATCGGGCAGAACTGTTTTATACTCTGCTGCTATTACTTTATTTGGCAAATCCTTCAAAGAATATTTTGCTAATGTTTCATTTTTCTCGGCACAAAGAATCAATCCAACCGGTGGATTTTCATCATTATTCATCCAATTTTCCTTTGCATAATTCAAATACATATGCATTTGTCCTGCATCAGAATAGCTAAATTTTCCGATTTTTAAATCTATAATAACAAGACATTTAAGTTTTCTATGAAAAAATATAAGGTCAACTCTATACCATTTTTCCCCGATTCGCAATCTTTTCTGACGTCCTACAAATGCAAAATTTCCACCGAGTTCCAGCAAGAATTTTTCAAGATGAAGAATTAATGCTTCTTCAAGATCAGATTCCGAATACTCATCCTTTAAATCAAGAAATTCCAAAATATACGCATCTTTTATTTCTTCTTCAGGCAATGTCTTATCTTCTTTTTTGGCAATTTCAGCTTTTTTTAACATTGATACTTTATTCTTTGAAAGAGCGATTCTTTCATAAAACATAGAATTAATTTGCCTGTTTAACTGACGAACAGACCAACCATTTCGTAATGCCTCTGTTTCATAGAAACCACGAGCATTGTTATCTTTTATTGAAAGTAATGATACATACGCAGACCAAGGAAGAGGGAATTTATTTTGTAATTCAGTTAAATTAGAAATGACAGACGCTGTCTGTCTTTTTTCGTTAGATAAAGATATGCTTGACGGTGTCTGGCGTTTTACTTGGCTATAAGTTAAATAAAACTGACGCATTAGCTGTAGATTCTGGCGAGAAAAACCTTTTCCAAAATGGGCAGATAAATCTGAAGATAATTGTTTTAATATTGCTTTTCCATATTGTGCGCGTTTACTACCTTTTTGTTCGTATTCTACAATCCTTCTGCCGATTTCCCAATAAGTTGCCGTCATAATGACATTTACACTTTTTGCCGAAAATCTACGGGCATCATCAATTAATTTGGTAATATTATTAAACACGAAGTCATATTTTAGCAATGCACTATATGTTTTTTTGGGATTTTTTTTCATCTTTCACTCCTTTCATAAATACTTTGTTCAAAGGTTAAAAGGTTGAAAAGTTCAAAGGTTTTTCCATCTGTAGTTGAAATACTCATAATTCGTTTTCCATTCATAAAGGTATATGTGGAAGTTGGATAAGTGAAATGTTCCTCATTTCATCAGCGAGAGGTAATAGACCGAATCATCTAATTGAGGATTGATCTTTAGGGCTTTTTCAAAATAAATCTTTGCTTTTAATAGATTTCCATGTTTATACCAGAAAACCCCAAAACTTTCAAAGATATTGTATTCTTCCGAATCTTTGAATCTATTTTCATATTCCTCTACCTCTTTAATAATACCCTCGTTTCCCCATATGCTTATGTCTCCCATTGCTCTTATATATATTGAGACCAGGTCCATACATGTTTTTTCGTTAATAATGGGCTTAATCACATTATATGTTGCATTTGGCTTTTCATAGGTATCCAACAGTTCTTTTGCAAAAGGATAAAGATTCTGTTCAGAATTTTTAATATTATTATAATTATAAAATCCTTCAATAATACCATCCAGCTTTCTGTTTAAATTGAACAGGAACAATATAAGCATCCGCCATGCAATATACTTATCTATTTGAGAATTCAATAATAGTTTCCTTGTAATTATAACACCGAAAGCATGTAATTTTAATTTTTCATATATCATCACCATTTTCTCGGCAGAATCAAGATAGTTCCATTTCAATGCTTCTTTAATATATCTTAATGCTTCAAAATATTTTCCAAGTTCAGCATAGGAAAGCGCAAGGTAATAGTATAGGTCCATCTTTTTTGATTTTTCGTAATATATAGCAGATTTTAATATATCAACACTCATTATATAGTTTTTCTTTTTGAAATAAATTTCTCCTAATTTTCTATAAGCAGGAACAAAAGCCCTGTTAATAGCAATGGCTTGGTAAAAATAATTTATAGCATATTCATCACTGTTTTCCTCATACTCTATATAACCCAGCAAATAAGGAATATACTCCGTTTTTAAAAGATTCCCCCGGTAATTCCTTAAATAGTTCTGCAATGTTTTAAATCGTTTTAATTCGATCAAGGTAAATGCAAATATGGTAAGCAGTTCATCATCTTTTGGGGATTCTTCATATAGAGCTTTTAAAATCGGCAATGCTTCTTCGTATTCTTTCTTTTGGTACAAAATAAATGCTTTTTCCTTATCTACCTCAAAAGAAATAGTATCAGGCGCATTGATCTTTTCTATTCCGCTATAAGCGAGGTTGAGTCGCCCGTTAATCCTTAGGGTCTTGATCTTTAGAAGTTCAAGTTTTAAGCTCAATCCGTTCTCGGATTCTATTTTTTCTAAAATGGAAATGATCTCCGGGTATCTACTCATGGTTTCAAGAATTGTAACTTTTTCTTCAAGAAAAATAGGATCGTTGGGAAGGAATTCAATAGCCCTATTGATGGCTTTTAAAGAAAGATCATATTTTTCTAAATGCCTATATGCTTTTGCAATAAGCAGATGAACCTGAGGAAGGTCATATTTTATTTTTATAACCTTATCAAATTCTTTAAGTGCTTCATTATACCTATTCTTATTATAATACAAATTTCCAAGCTCCAAAATAGTTTCATGATCATGGGAGGATTTTAAGATGGATTTTTTTAGGTAAATGATAGCATTAATGGTCTCTCCGATCTTATTATATGTTAATCCAAGGTACTTGAAAACAGTAGCATTATCTTCCATGATGTTCTCGGCTTTTGAAAGGGTTTCTAATGCTTCTTTTAGTTTAAATTTCTCATAATAGATCCTTCCGATATAAATATATGCTTCCACATTCTTCGGTTTTAATTCTATGACCTTTTGAAATTTTCCCAGTGCTTCACTAAAGGATCCGAGTTCAAAATATATCTTACCTTTAAGTAACCAAGTTTCAACAGAACTATCCTTTACATATTGTGCAATATCCTTGGCTTCACTGTATTTTTTAAGGATAAATAGTACCCTGGAATAATTATAGGCGATCTTCTGCGGCTCTTTTTTGAACGCTTGAGATAATAAAGGAAGGGTTTGTGTATAATTCTCCTCTTTCAAATAAATTTCTATTAGCGTATTGAGGGCTTTCATATTATTTTCATTTAAATGCAGAGCTCTGTGGAGTTCTACTTCCGCCTTATCTGACTTACCCATTTTTAATAAGAGATTTCCATATCGGAAATGAGCATCACTTGTTTCAGGTAGTTTCATTTTACGCAATTCTTTCATTTTTTTAACGAAATCACTTTTCATATCTTTGGCAAGATAAATTTCTGATGCTAAGAGATAGGCATCAGAATCGTTATTCCCTTTTTTAATTGCTTTATCTATTGCTTGATATGCATTGTCCAATTTGCCGTTATTATAAAGTATCTCAGCAAGTTTTGTCCACGCTATCTCTTCTTTTACTTTTCTTTGGAGTGCTCTTTTTAAATATTTATTTGCCTCTCCGAAATTCATTAGATTAAAATAATTCAAACCCTTATAAATAATGATCTCATCATTTTTTTCAAAGGTGGCTGCATCGATCTTATCAAGCATTTCCAATGATTTCTCATATCTATTTGTTCGGAAATATACAAGTCCTTGGTAGTAATTAATAATATCAGAATTAATGTCAGAATATTTTTTATTCAAGGAAAGTATCTTTTCATAAAGTTCCAGTGAAAAATAGAATTGAATGATCTTTTCAAGATATTTAATTTCTTCAGTTTCAATAAATAATTTGTCATAGATGCTTATGGCATCAAAAAACAATTGTCTCTCTTCGTAAATATGCGCTATCTCTTCGGAAACCTCCTTTGTCCTATCTTCGATCTTTAAAAGAATGTTCAGGGCGTCATCAAGGTTACCTATGGAGTAAAGTAACTTAGCTTTTTCGATAATATATTCGGTGTTTTTTTCATTAAAATATATTAATCTGTCAATGATCTTTAATGCCTCGTCGGGATCCTTTTTGAAGTCCCTAAGGAGGTAGAATAGTTCATTATAATACCCGATCTTGGTAGGCGCCATGGTTATTATTTCTCTTGCTGTCACCATTTGCTTATCGAGTTCGTTCATATTTTTTAACTGTTCATACGCACGCTCTTTATACCCTAAGTATTTTTCAAAGAAATTATAATTGAAAATACTTTTATAAGAGAAAGGTAAAAAGGTCTTTAAATTATCCATCTTTGTCTTTTTTGCCTCGTGATATTTAGTTAACTGTTCGATCAATCGCGAGATCTCTTTTGGATCGCTGGATAGGGATATGGATATTTCCCAATCTTCGGGATAAGGACTGTCTTTCAAGATCTTCTTTGCTTCTTCGAATTTCCCTGTCTTGACCAATAGTATCCTACCCTTCAAATATTGGAAATCTTTCTCATCCATTAGTTCTTCCAATTGCTCAGAATATTCTTCAATGAAATTTGAAGCAAAATCTTTTAGGAAATTGAATAGTTCGTATATCTCCCACCTGGTAGGCCCTTTTTTTAAAAAAGCATCAATTTGAGTTTTATTCGGGTATTGATCTTCATTGCATGCTTCACTGGCACTATTAAGAAATTTAATTTTTGAAAAATCGATCTTTGTCAATAGTATATTTCCTTTTTCGGAAATAAGGAAATTATTCAATGCCATAACATAGTAGAAAAGGATCTCATCGTCAATGAAGGATTTATCGTATATCTTTCCATAGTATGTCAATAATTGGTCATAATTATTGTTCTTTCTAAGGATTTCCAGGATATATGACTTATTGCTCAATGACATAAATTCGAAATAATTCATATCCATGATGATATCGTATGCTTTTTCAAATTTTCCGGAAAAAAGCAGATATCGGGAATAATAGGTTTTAGAATTAATGAACTTGTTTTCCAATTCCTCAATGTTGATTTCTTTCTTTTCATAGATCTTCCAAAGAATATCAAGGAGTTTTTCATTAATATCCTCAGGTTTTGCTTCAAGTATTTTTATCTTTGCAAGGTTTAATATTTGATGTTCAGAAAGAAGTTCGTAAAATAAAGGGATCTCTTTCAACAAAATCGAACTTCCCAATATCTTTAAAAGATTTTTTTTACTTATTTCTTTTTTCTTCAACTCTTTAAAAAGATTTGCATTAAATAATGCACCTTCCTCATCACTTTTTTTTGCATTAGAGAAGCACTGCTTATAATCCTTTTTTATGAAAAGATAAATTTGATAAAATCTTAGTGTATTTTCCTTATTTAAATATGGATATTCTTTTCCTGATGCTAATTTATATCGCTCTAATCGTGCCAGAAGATTTTTAAATGCCTTGCTAATATCTTTTCCTTTTAAGAACTTTTCTTTAAATTTATCTTCAGCGTGTTTAATAAATAATTTTCCGTATATATCTATAT
>JAGGYO010000136.1 GCA_021162505.1 bacterium | reverse complement strand
TTAAAAGAATACCGGTGATAAACCACTTAAAATTATAAATTATTTGCCAAATTTTAAATGATTCATCTTTTCCCCAATTAGCAAAAATTAATATCCCTATCATAATTGCAAAATAAAATGCCGTTTGCCATAGAGGTCTATCATCTTGTTCCGCCTTTTCCATAGTTAAATTATTATTGGCATTTATGCTCCTTTTTTTCTCGTCCTTAATAAAAATAAAATGCATAGATAGTCCAATAATTACAGAAAAAATAATAGCACCAATAGCACGGGCTAAACCTAACTCAAATCCTAAAACACGAGCAGTTAAGATAATTGCTAACACATTAATGGCTGGTCCGGAATAAAGAAAGGCGGTAGCCGGGCCTATTCCTGCACCACGTTTATAAATTCCAGCGAAAAGAGGCAAAACCGTGCAGGAACAAACTGCTAATATTGTGCCAGAAACAGAGGCGATAGTATAACTTAAAAATTTATTTGCGTTTGCTCCAAAGTATTTTATGACATTTTCTTGACTGATAAAATTAGCAATTGCCCCGGCAATGAAAAATGCGGGAATCAAACACAACAATACGTGTTGGCGGGCATAATCTTGCGCCATAAACAAGGATTCCATTAAAGCATTTGATATTTTAGAATTGCTAAATGGTATAAAATAAAAAAATGCAAATACCGCGATTATAATAAATATTTTTGATCTTTGCTTCATTATTTCTCTCTACTCCTATAAATATTTCTCTATATAGTATTTCTTATTTTTTTCTAATATTGTAGATGAGCCTTAATAATTAAGGCTTTGAATATCTTTATAGTTGCTTCCATCGTCGTATCGTCCTTCTATACATGACGATATTATCATATTATCATATTTCCGTCAAATAAAAATATTAGTTTATTTAATAAAAATTAAGCCAACTATCTTACCTCTCTCTTTATAGAAATATGATTTCATTGTTTTAAGATTAAATACCTGTATTGTCCTCCATATGCCTCTATTTTAGTTCAAGAAATTTAACTATCATCTCCTGAGGAATCTGTAGATGTCCAGTCGGAAAGAAAACAATAATTACTAAAAAGAATAGAATTTTTATTTGATTTTAATATGATGATATTATAATATGATAATAAATACATTTAAAAGGGAGAAATAAATATGAAAAAGCATGTCAAAATATTTAGCTCCTTATCTGATGAAAATAGGTTACGTATTTATTTGCTTTTATTACAGAGCGAATTATGTGTTTGTGAATTGATAAATATTTTAGATATGAAACAATCAAGAATTTCTCATAGTTTACGTATTCTAAAGGAAGCGAAGCTAGTCAGCAATCAAAGAAGGGGTAAATGGATGATATATTCTATAAATCAAAATTTGAAGAATGATAAAATTATTCAAGGATTAAAAAAAGAATTAAAATTTTCCCTACATGACCTAAAAAAATTAGAAAAATGTAAAAAAGAAAATATTAGGGGAAGTGGTTAAGGAAACCACTACTAAACGTCCTCATGGCAATGTTCAGATAGTACTAAATGAGTGTGCGGTACATTTAAACAATTTGTTAAGGAGTATGTTAAACTTTCTTAGTCTTTCTGGGAAAAAGTATACGCAAAAAAAGGGATATCACCTATACCGAAGAAATTTGAAGATGTATAAAAATGATAGCAGACATAAAAAACTAAAAAAGAGGAAAGGGATAAAAAAATGAAAAAGAAACCAGTTGAAGAAATAAAAACAGAATCTGCAAGAAATACAATAATAAACCAACATAAAAAGTTCGGAAAAACCATAAGTCTTAACGGTTGTTTTGGCAGTTCCAACATTGGACAAAAGGCTGGTTTTATTGCCAGGGAAATTGTAAAAAAAATTCCTAATGCTTTTATGAGGTGTCCAATAGCAGCATATCCAGAAATTGAAGGTCCAACACAAGTTTTGCTTTATGATGATTTCCATGTCATAATTGATGGCTGCAAATTAAGATACTTAGCTAAAAGCTACGAAAAATTAGGCCTTAAGGTAAGTTTAAATTATGCCTTAGATGAACATTTCTCCTGTGAGAAAAAACCTGGACCTAATTTTGACGAAGAAAAAATGAAGGAAATCGCAGATATAATAATCAAAGATATTCAGAAGGTGGTTTTGGGGAAATAGATGGATTAATCTCAGAAATATAAGGCTATAAAGGATTACTTAAAGTTAAGCGAAATGGCATATGAACGTCCACATGCGATGGAAGAAAATACTCGGAGGAAATTAAAGTGATAAAAAAAGTGCAAAAGTTTTCCAAGTTTTTAAAGAAATATCTTCCTTTATTTATTTTTATAGACATAGTTCTTGCATTAACTGTTGGAATAATCTTTCCTAACTTTGCTTCATCAATAAAATTTCTTGTTAATTACGCAATGTTTGTAATGCTTTTTCCTATGATGATGGGAATTTCTATAGAAGAATTAAAATTAGTTTCAAGGGATAAAAAAATATTATTAATTTCAATAGCTATTAATTTTATACTCTCTCCAATAATAGCTTACTTATGGGCGAGATATTTCTTTACTGGTCTTGACCCAAAGTTTATCGCTGGATGGATATTAAAATTAACTGTTCCTTGTTCTTCAATGATGGTTGCCTGGACAGGTCTTTCTAAAGGAAAAACTGAAACAGCCCTTGTAATTCAGGTTGTAAGTTTTATTATTGCCATAATTGCTATTCCTTTATGGATGACTCTCCTTGTCGGAAGTTATGTTTCAATAAGTTTTATTTTTATTTTAGAAAAGATTTTTTGGATCGTTGTCATTCCAATGCTTGCGGGAATTGCAACAAGAGAATTATTCATTCACAAAAAATATGGTAAGGAAGTTTTTAAGAACGATATAAAACCTTTTCTTCCACCAATTTCAAGTATTGGAATGTATTTTATTATTTTTATCGCAATTGCGGGAGAGGCATCAGTTATTTTGGAAAACCTTCATTTGATTTGGATACTGACAATATCCGTCTTTATAGTTTACCCATTTTTATTCCTTTTGGCAATATGGATTTCCAGGAAGTTTGGAATCTCTTATGAAAATGCTATAGCAATAGGATTTGGAAGTGCCGCAAAAAACCATGGGATAACGTTAGCATTGGCTCTAAACACCTTCGGTGGATTATCAATACTTCCTCCTTCAATAGTTCCAATGTTCCAAATAATATTAATGTTAGGAATATGGAAAATGTCACCAAAAATAGAAAGCTGGTTTAAAAAATAAAAAAGAAAAATACTTATTTTTTATTTACCTTTTGGAAAATCTTTTATCTGAAATTTCCTATTAAAATTTTATACTATCTATTTTTTTTACAAAAAGAAGGATTTCTATTATTTTTGTAGTAAAGATAAAGCAAGAGGTGGATTAACAGATTTATTTAGTAGAAATACATCTCACAGAAGGAAATAACGAGTAGAAGGATAATAAAAGAAAGGAAGGTGTTGAGCTCGATGAACGAAGATAAAAAATTAATTGCTTATTGCGGACTTTATTAAGGAATCGATAAATTTATTTCCGGGAAGAGATATTGGTAAAACAATTGATAATTAAAGTCGCAGTTATTAAATATAGGGAAAACTTATATAGAGC
>JAGGYO010000041.1 GCA_021162505.1 bacterium | reverse complement strand
CGATATTGGTGGAGTTTATGCCTGGGATAGCGATAAGAAGATGGTTGACGGGGTACTTATTTCACATCCGCATATAGACCATTATGGTTTTTTCCGTTATCTAAAGAAAGATATCTGTTTTTATCTTGGTGAAGCTACCAAAAAAATTATAAATTTAACGGTAATATTTACCCCGATTAGAGGGAGCATTTCAAATTATCATCCAATTGAGAGCGGGAAGAGTTTTAGTTGCGGTGATTTTAGAATAACGCCTTATCTTATGGACCATTCAGCTTTTGATTCTTATGCTTTTTTAGTAGAGGCAGATGGGAAGAGTCTTATCTATTCCGGTGATTTCAGGGAACATGGTCGAAAGCCGGGAGTATTCCGATGGTTTTTGGAGCATGCGCCGGAAGATATAGATGTACTTCTCCTGGAAGGAACAGTCTTGGATAGAGGATTAAAAGGGAAGGGAGTAGGAGAATTTAAATCGGAAACAGAGATTGAAGCTGAGACGGTGAGATTATTAAAGGCGGGTAAAAATATGACCCTTCTTTATTTTTCAGCCCAGAATATTGACCGGCTTGTTTCTTTTTACCGTGCTTCTTTAAAAACAGGGAAGATATTTGCCATTGATTTTTATACTGCCAATATTCTTGGCTGCCTAAAAGATTATGGTGAGATTCCTTACCCTTCTGAAAATTATCCCAACATCAAAGTTTTCTTTCCTTATTGGCTGTGCAGGAGAATAACACGGCATGGTAGAGAAAAATTAATGTATAGATATAAAGATTATAAGATTACCAGGGAAGAGATTTCTGACAGGAGCGGGGAGATAATGATGGTGGTCAGGCCATCGATGTTGAAGGATCTAGGTTTAATTAAAAACATTGAAGAGGCTACATTTATTTATTCTTTGTGGGAAGGGTATTTACAGGATTATTCTATGCAGAAGATGATGAGATTTATAAAGAAAAAGAATATGAAGTTTTACCAGGTTCATACCAGCGGCCATGCTGAGATTGATACTTTGAAAAAAGTGGTAAAAAAATTAAAGCCGGGGAAAATAGTCCCCATTCATACTTTTCATCCTGATAAATATAGTGGTTTATTTGACCGGAAGATAGAACAGGTTTCAGATGGAGAGGTTTTTGTGGTGTGAAGGTGAATTAGTCAAAAACAAGGGGACGGTTCTTTGTTTGGCAATACCCTGCAGAATATCTTCTCCGTTACTGAAAATTATGAAAAATTTATTGCCATTCTTTCTAAGTACCATAAAAAAAGTGAATATGAAATCTAAGAGAGTGTACGGGGTCAGGTCTTGAAATATAACAAAAGCTATATTATCTTTGCAGCATGACCAGGCCATTACGGATATAATTTTCAGGAGCAATTTATTACATCACTTCCAGAAGAAATACTATACAAACGATCTATCTTGATATTGATATTAAAAAAATTAATATTTTTTTAAAGGAGAGTTGGGGTTGACTTTCAAGACAGTATCTGACCCCAAATCTCTTGGCTATTTTCGTTTTATGGTATGAAGACACTGATCTTTTGTTACTTTTTATCGCAGCTCCTAACAGCGACAACACATTATGTCATAAATAAATTATAAATCTCTATTGATATTATGACAAGAGTTGTGTATAATATGAGCATAGGAGGTGTCACTATGAACAATACAGTAGAAAATCTTGGATGCAAGATAAAAGCTTTGCGTGAACATGGTGGTTTTACACAAAGTAATATTGCGAGTTATCTAAAAGTCGATCAAAGCTTAATTTCAATGGCCGAAAAAGGAAAACGTGCGTTAACTTCGGATATGCTTGAAAAACTGGCTGCTTTATTTGGAGTTCAGGTGAATGCTTTTCAAGAAGCAGAAACAGAGACGAAGCCGCTATCTTTTGCACTACGCGCCAGTGAAATCAACGAGAAAGACTTAGAAACAATAAGCTTCATAAATCGAATTGCGCTTAACTGCAGTTTTATGACAAAATTGCTTGAAGGCGGTCATGCCAATGAATAAAGTTGATCTTTGGAAAAAAGCAGTTAGTCTTAGAAAACAATTGGGTGATGATGCGACTTCCCCAATTGATATATTTACTTTAGCTTATTCCATTGATCGTCTGTCGATTGTCTATTATCCAATGGGAGAACGCCTAAGTGGTATTTGTGTAAAAGATGAAAGAAGTAACGTAATTGCGATCAATTCATCAATGACACTTGGCCGGCAGCGTTTTTCGATGGCACATGAATTATATCATCTTTTTTATGATGAAGATCAACTGACCGCCATATGCGCAAAAAAGATAGGTGCTGGCAGCGACAAAGAGAATGAGGCAGATCAATTCGCTTCGTATTTTCTTATGCCACCAGATGCATTATCAGATATGATTAAGCAAATCAAAAAAGTACCATCTGACAAGCTTTCAATTAAGCATATTGTTCGCATTGAACAATATTTTCAAACTAGCCGACAAGCTGTACTTTATAGACTTGTTGGAGAGGATGAACTAACTTTACAAGAAGCGGAATCCATGCGGGAGAATGTTATATTGTCCGCTGTAAACTTAGGATACGATGATACATTATATAAGCCAACGTCCGTAGAAAAGCAGTATGGAACATATGGGTATTATATTCAGCAGGTAAAAAAGGTGATGGAGCGAGGATTAATTTCTAGCGGAAAATATGAGGAGCTGCTTTTATCGGCATATCGCTCCGACCTTGTTTATGGAGATGAAGCCGGAGGAGGCGAAGTGCTTGATTGATTCGCTTTTCTTTGACAATGATTGTATCTCTGCTTTTTTATGGGT
>JAGGYO010000183.1 GCA_021162505.1 bacterium | reverse complement strand
GTTTAGGATATATGTACAAACATTTAGGTAGGCCGAAGGATGCTTTAATGGAATATTCCACCGCTCTTAAAATTATTAATACAAAAGGATTAGAAATTTTTGATATTAAAAGCAAAATATTCAGTATATTTTTAACACAAGGCAATAGCGGAGCTATGGCCAGGGTATTAAATGAACTTAAAGTGGTAGTATCAAAGAAATTATCCCATGCAGAGCTTTATTCAATAAAATTACTGTTACTAAATTCAGATTATTACCATTTCTTAGGTGAACTTCAAACTGCTCTCTCATTTTCGGAAGAAGCGGAAAAAAAATTTAAGAAAATACAAAAACATATTAACCAAACTGATGAACTTGAAAAATGGATATACCATTTGCTTGGTAGAAATTACTACGCTACTGGTGATTATGATAAATCTTTAGATAATTTTAAGAAATGTCTTGATCTATCAAAAAAAACAAATGATATCCTTCAAATTGGAAAACAGATGATGAATATAGGTGTTATTTACAAGGTAAAAGGGGAATTGGAAAAAAGTATTAAAATATACAAGGAATACTATGCCATTGCTGTAGAAATAGGATATAAGAAGGGTTTATCTACAAGTTCAAATAATTTAGGGAATGTTTATAAAGCATTGGGGTTTTTAAAGAAAGCATTAAATTATTATAAAGAAGCTATAAAGATAAATAATTCCATAGGGGATGTAATTGGATTAAGCATGGCATATAATAATGTTGGTACTGTATATAATTCCATGGGAAAAGCAAAGCAAGCATTGATGAATTACAATAAGTCATTGAAATTTGCAAACATCACTAAAAATTTGCAGGAAACAGCGAGGGTCAACAATAATATTGGGAGTTTATATCTCACGAAAGGTGAAGTAAAGAAAGCTTTGAAATACTTTGAAAATTATGTATCCATCTCAAAAAAAATAGATTATAGTAAGGGAATTGCCATAGGTTCATTAAATATTGCGTTATCATATGTCGATCTTGAAAAATACGAAAAAGCGAAAGGATATCTTGATAAAGTAAAAAAATATGCCAAAAAATTGAATATGGCAGTCTTGTTAATAGAATACTATTTAGTCTATTCCAAACTGCTTTTTCAAGAGTCAAATGAGGGATTTTTTGATGAAGCAATTCGATTATTGGAAAAGGGGAATGAATTATGTGAAAAGATAAGGTCACATTCCTACGCAGCGAAATGTTTAAACCAAATGGGAGATTTTTATTATGATGCGAAGGAACATGATTATGAAAAAGCGCTAATATGCTATTGTAACGCATTAATACATGTGGAGAAAATAAAGGGAGATGGAAGTGAATTGAAAGAAAAGATCGGAGATTGGTATAAAAAGTTTAAAAATAAAGTAAAACTGGATGAAACCTCTCTTGAATGCATAAAAAAAAGCAAGCATCCATTTTGAAAAATAGGGATTTTATATTATAATCATCATATGAGAAAGGTAATATTGGCATCAACCTCACCGAGAAGATCGTTTTTATTGAAAAAATATAGATTATTAAAGAGAGCAGTAGCTCCACAATACGATGATAGTATTGGGAATATTAAAGAAAACAATGATATTAAGAAAGAAACTTATGAAAAATTAAACTCAATAAAAAATCAATATGAAGATGATATTATTGTTGCATGTGATACGGTTGTCAAGTTAGGTAAAGAATTTTTAGGTAAACCTAAATCTAAAAGTGAAGCAAAAGAAATGCTTGTTAAGCTATCAAACAGGGAACATTATGTAATATCATATATTTTGCTTTATGATGGAAAAACAAAAAAGTATTTGGGTAAATTTGTGAAAACAAAGGTTCTTTTCGGGAATATTTTTAAAAACGATTTGAAAAAATATCTTGATAATGCTGATTATATGGACAAAGCCGGCGCTTATGCTATTCAGGATGAGGCAGCGCTTTTTATAAAAAAGATAGAAGGGGATTACCTTAATATTGTTGGCTTCCCACTCTTTACATTCTATGAATTATTGAGAAAATTGGAGGAAATATGAACAGTTTTGCTGAAAAATTTAAATATTATAAGGATGAAATTAAGAAAAAAAAGATTGAATTCATCGATATTAAGGTTGTGAATTTTTTCGGATTATTGAAACATTTTACCTATCCTGTGAGGGTTTTTAATGAAACCCTTTTTACAGCAGGTAAAGGTGCTGATGGTTCATCGGTTGGTGGTTATGCCAGTGTAGAATTCAGTGATATTAGAATAATTCCGGATATTGATACAGGATTTATTGACCCTTTTTTTCCCGAGAAGACTCTTTCTTTCCTTGCATTTGTATCTTATCCGCAAAAGGATGAGATCATGCCTCTTTGTCCTCGCGGAACAGCAAAAAGGGCAGAGGAGGTATTGAGAAAATTAAAAATCGCTGATAATTCCTATTGGATTCCCGAATTAGAGTATTTTCTCTTTGACGGATATTCAATAAGTTTGGATCCAATGAAAACAGTAGTTGAATTCATTGCCGATGAGGGAAATACCAAGGAAAATTTTGATTATAAACTCAATCAAAAATGGGGATATGGATCTGTACCCCCTTATGATAAAGGAGTCGTATTTAGAACTGAATTAAATAAAATGGTGGAAGATATTGGAATAAGTATCAAGGTCAATCATCATGAAGCGGGGGTTCCGGGACAACACGAATTTGAGCTTGATTTCCAGCCATTACTGAAAAGTGCTGACAATATTATTTTAATGAAATATTTTATTAAGAACCTTGCTTATCGCTATGAAAAGGTCGCAACATTTATGCCAAAACCAATGTTCGGGCTTGCGGGCAGCGGTATGCACTTGCACCAATTATTAAAAAAGGCGGGTAAGAATATTTTCACGGGGAAAGGGCAGAACATGATATCAAATTTAGCGAAACACTATATTGGAGGAATCTTAAAACATGCCAAGGCATTGACAGCATTGACAAATCCTTCAACAAATTCATTTAAAAGACTGGTTCCGGGTTATGAAGCTCCTACCTCAATTTGTTATTCGTCATCAAATAGGACAAGTGCTATTAGAATACCCGGTTATATAAAGAATCCCGAAAAAATGCGTTTTGAATATAGACCACCGGATGCTACGGCTAATCCATATTTTGCTTTATCCGCTTTGATTTGCGCCGGTATTGACGGAGTGAAAAATAAAATTGATCCGGGAGAACCTGCAATCGGTAATGTTGAAAATATGAAAAAGTACAGAAAAATACCACAAAATCTTTTACAGGCATTGAAGAGTTTAAAAAAAGACAAGAATTTTCTCACCATAAATAATGTTTTTACAGATAAAGTGTTGGAACATTGGATCAATTCAAAGGAGAAAGAGGCATTTGAAGTTGGTACATATCCCAATCCCAAAGAAGTAGAAGTTTATTTTAATTTTTAATATCCCTTGATTTTTCTTTGATTTTTAGTTAGAATTAAACATTAGGAGGCATATATGAAAAAGTTCCTTTTTTTCGCCCTTGTTTTTGTAATTTTATTTGGTAATGTGAACGCTTCATCTTTTTTTAATAGTGAAGATGTGATCAATAATGCTTTTAATCTGTTTATAGGTCCCAAGGTGCTCACTGATCCCAATAATCCGGGGGAAAAGCAGTATTGGTTCTTTACATCACTGTCGCCTGAATTTAATGTAGGACCTGTATCTTTGGGATTTGATCTTAGATTACAATACAATATAAGTGATACTAAATTCTATGCGGAAGATTGGAATACTTTTGCCGGGATTATCAGAAAGATCAGATTTATAAATTATGGTAAAAAATATTCCAAGATGTTCATACGATTTGGGAATTTAAGAGGAATTTCAATTACTCCCGGAATATTTATGGCAAATTATTTTAACAGTCCTATTGTTGATAAAGAGAAAAGAGGACTCGAGGTTGATCTTGATTTCGGAATGCTTGGATTTGAATCAATGATAAATGATTTTTCCAATCCCTCTATTATCGGCACGAGGGTATTCTTTAGACCTTTAATTAAAACACCCTTGCCCATTATTAAAAAGGCACAATTGGGATTTTCATATATTGGAGACCTAAGCGCACCATCAAATGTCGTTTACAATACTACTTTTGATACAACAACGGCTACAACTTCTACTGAAATGCTATATGACAAGAAAACGCTTTCTTCAATTGCCTTTGATATCAATATTCCAATTACAAAATTCAATATTTTCACAACCGGGATTTATACTGGATATGGAAAATTTATAAATGCCGGTGATGGCTTTATAGTAGGTGCCTATGCCTATACAATTTTTGATATACAAGTTAACCTTGAATACAGAAATATTTCACCGGATTTCATTGTGGATTATTTTGACAATACCTATGAAGTCGATCGTTTTGATTACTTGGGCAGCGGTTTTAGTAAATATGACACATTAATGATCCTGAATGCAGCAAAGGAAATGGGGCTATTGGATGGTAGATTAAAAGGTATCTTTGGTGGTATCTCAGGAAATATTTTCAATAAGATAAAGATCAGCGGGTCCTATGAAGATATTGAAGGTCCCGATAATGGTACATTAAGAATAAATGTTGATGCCACGAAGGTCATTGATAAGATAAAGGCAACAATGACATATAATAAAGTGCTGATCAATCATCCGCGTGATCTTTTTTCAATAGATGACAGAACTTTTATTACCGGCAATTTAAAGTATGCCATTAACAAATTTTTATTATTATCACTTGATTATAAAAGGATTTATAGGTATAATGACCTAACCAGTAAATACGAACCTATTGAGAGTTTCATACCGAATTTATTGTTTAGTTTCACATTTTAGGGCGATTAGTTCAGTGGGAGAACGCTTCCTTCACACGGAAGAGGTCACTGGTTCGAGTCCAGTATCGCCCATTTATTAAGGAGATTTAATTGGAATATGCAATAGAAATAAAAGATCTTGAGAAATCATATGGAAAGAAGCCGGCATTGGATGGGGTAACATTCAATATTAAAAAGGGACATTTGACGGGTTATATAGGACCTAATGGTGCGGGAAAAACTACTACGATCAATATTATTATGGGGATCATTGAAAAGGATAAAGGCAGTGTAAAGATATTTGGAGAAGAGATCTCAAACAAAAATATTGAGCTGAAGAGATTATTGGGTTATGTCCCTGAAACTCCTTATATGTACCGTGCTTTAACACCTTATGAGTATCTTACCTTCGTGGGTAAAATGTATGATATGGATAAAGAGACATTGAAAAAACGCATTGATCATTATATGGAATATTTCCAGTTAAGTGAATATGAAAAACAATTGATCCATTCTCTATCCAAGGGTAATATTCAAAAAACTCTTGTAATATCAGGTATTTTGCATGATCCGGAGATCTATTTTTTTGATGAACCGGTTAATGGACTAGATATAAATGGTCAGTACAAATTTAAACAACTTTTATCCGAACTCATAAATAAAGGCAAAACCGTCGTTTATTCTTCTCATATTGTGGAAATAGTTGAAAAATTATCAAAGGATATCATTATTATTGACCGTGGTAAAATACAATTTCAGGGAGAAATGACAACATTTATTAAAAATGCAAATAAAAATAATCTTGAAGAAGCTTTACTGGATGTATTAGGGAATGCTCAGTAAAAAGTTCATAGCCCTTCTAATTGTAATGATAAAAAATGAGTTGCGCGGGCAATTCATCAGATTCGGAAAATCAGCGTCATATACACAAATATTGATCTATTTATCTTATATAATCTGGGGATTTTTCCTCTCCACTTCATATTTTTTAAAACCGATCTTACAATTTCCCCTTGGCGTATATTCGATTTATTCCATACA
This sequence comes from bacterium, assembly GCA_021162505.1. GTDB lineage: Bacteria > AUK180 > AUK180 > AUK180 > AUK180 > AUK180. The sequence continues at coordinate 662 of JAGGYO010000183.1, read as the reverse complement.
ATTCATTTTGATTTTTTTCATTCTGGTAATGGAACTGAACAGGTCGTTATTGTATCCGGATGATGCTCTTACCCTGTTAAAACTACCTATTGGCAGAGATAATATCTTACTTGCAAAGTTTTTATCCATTATATTTTTTGCATTAATATTTTCAGGACTCTTTGGATTTACCTGGATATTCTGGGGATTTATTAAGGGATTTTCATTTGGAATAATCCATTTTTTTCTGCTTTTATTTTTCACATTATTGAATAGTATTATAGTTGTTGTTTTAGCGCTGGGATTTTATCTTTTGGTGTATTCTCTTGTTGGTGTTAAGAATATCAAGAAATTTTTTGTTTTTTTCACACTGCTTATCACGGTGGTTTTATACTATTTTATTTTCTTTGTGAACAGCCCCGGGAATTTTGGGCAAATGAAAGAAGTGAAATATATCCCATCATTCTATTTTGAGATCATATATAGGGAATTTTTAAATAGACATTTTCTCAATGGTACCCTATATTTTCTTTTATTATTGCTCTTTGTAATTACAATGGCATTTATAATTGTAAAATTATTTTCAAAATTTTATTTGGAATTTTTAAAAAATGTAACAATTCAATCGAGTATTACCGTAAAGACAAAAAAAATAAATTCAAATCCAATGAAGATCTTATTGT
>JAGGYO010000118.1 GCA_021162505.1 bacterium | reverse complement strand
GTTATAATATGGATATTGGCGGTAATATTATTTATTATTTACATTATTATAATATTTAAATTACTTAGGTATATGAAAAAACAAAAGCTTTCTTTTTTATAAAAGAAAACTGCTGGAAAATAATTTATAATAAAAACCGCGTCCCAGAATAACTGTAAAAAAAAATCGAAGGAACATTTTACTAAGTTTTCGGTGCTAGCCCAAAAAACTAAAAAGTATTTTGAAAAAATCAAAAAATAATATGTAATGGGGTATTGAAAAAATAAAGGAGATGTAAATGGCTAAAGAAAAACGAACATCCTTCAAAAACCCTTGATGGTATCGAGTAAAGGTAAAATGGTTCAACGAAGAATTCAGAAAAAAAGATGGAGCCACAAGGGATAAATTGGACAATGTCATTGCTTCAACAAAATTCACAAAGAGTCAAAAATTGGCACTTTTCTACAAGGATATTATGCAAACGGACCTTTTGAAATAGGAAATAGAAATAGTGCTACCCTTTTACATCTTACAAATACTGAAAAAATTAGTATTGGAATTAAAGTAAAAAAAAACATTTATCATTGAATTATAAATTACCCCATGAATTTTTCAATGAACAAAATTTGGGGAAAAACATGAAATGTGATAAAAAAATTATAGCGAAATGTTAATTAAAAGATTTGTTGTTTGTATCATTTTAAGGGAAGTACTACATATTTTTCTACCAGAAGATCTGATTGCCGTTATCATCAATAGTGAAGGGGCGTTCTTCCTTATCACCATCAGTTTGAACCAGCCAATATAATCCATTTGACTGAACATTTTCAAAGGTAAGCGGAACATCTTTTTGTGCTTTCTTCTTTCCCAATGATCTCCATTCATTATCCCAATAAAAGAGCTCATATTCTGTGTTTTTCTTTAAAAAGGTCTTTTTGATGCCATCAGTGCTTGATAATTGTTTTCTATGTGTTGTGGAAACAAGTTCAACCTTTATCTTTTTATTTGCATCCGTCTTAATATCAGTTTTGCCCCTGTCATTGTGAAGGATGAAAGGAAGTCCGCAGGGGAGCATCCCTTTTTTAGGTTTATATAATGCCGGCATATAGAGAATATTGTTTTTCCCCATATCCTTGAATATTACCTCATCATTGATAATTCTTCCCCATTGCATTGCCCGCCATTCTCCTGAATTGAAAACACAAAGATAAGCAATATCTGTCTTTTTTATGGGATAACTTAATATCTTTGTTGTAATATCACAAACATCCACATAATCCCTTGTAACATCAATGTAATTTTTACCCGCAAGCCATGGTGCTATTTTTTTTTGTTTTCTTTTCTGAAAGTATAAAACACTCTTTTGAACAGCAAACATTTTTCTATATACCTTTGCAAGTTTATTTGAGAGTTTATACTTTCCGGGACCGGTCTCAGCTCCCATAAACGGAACAGCTTTGCCGTCGGGATAAACAATAGCGTTCCAAGCATGATTATTGCCCGTATTTGCCCAATGAGGCGTATAATCACTTGTAATAGCAATTCCATTTGCCCTAAAAGCGAATATTGTTATATTGGTCATATCCTCGCAACGACCTAATTTGGATTTGCACATTTCTGAATAACCTTGATCCGTGGGATGAACATAGAAACGGGGATCGAACTTGAACCATGATTTAATATCATCATTTATTAATGTCGCAATCTCTATTGGGTTTTTCGGGTTCTTCATTTTACTTTCCCAATTCTTATATTTTTCAAGAAGAGGTTTACGCCATTTATCAAGGGGTTCATTACTTCCGCGATAGGGTAGGATATAATTTTTAAAAATATCAAAGGAATATCCTTGAGACCATGGGAGTTCTTTCCACGCCTTGAACGCATAATCGAACTGCTCAATGAGAAAGTCGGCTTTAATTACTTTCGCATCATAGACAATATTTTTCTTTCTTACATGAAAATCAAGTTCGCCTTCCTTTTTCTCAAGTTCTTTTAATGCTTTTTTCAGTGTTTTATAATCAGGATAATCAAGCACATTAAAGTGAACATTTTTTTTCTTCTTATTGAGGAGCTCAAATGGTGCATAGCAATGACCGTCCATATTTCCGATAACAAAATATGCTGCTTTTAATTTTTCGGGATCATTTTTATAATGCTCAATGACCCTTATTAACTCTGTTTTGTTCTTTTTCGCTTTTTTCAATGTTTTCTGCACATTTTCTGGGTAGGGTGATTTGGCACATCCTGCAAAGAGGATGATAGTGGCAAGTGCAATTGATAGAACTAAGGTTTTTACATGATTATTCCAGAACATTTGGCGCTCCTATTTACTCATTATATTAAATAAATTAAAAAAGTGCAAGGGAAAATGGAATAACCACAGAGCACTAAAGGCAATTGACAATGGAGATTCATCTCCAAAAAAGTTGATAAAATGGGTCAAAAAAAGCGTTATGGCAAACAAGTTTGCTCTGGATGACAAAAAGGCAGGTCAAAGTCAAAAGGTGAAAAATGTGATGTGTTTCTTTAAATTATCGCGGTAACAATATAATTATAATAGAGAAAACCCTTGTCTGTGAGGAAAAGGGTAGCGTTATTATGCTTTATTAAGCCGTTCTCCTTGAATTCAGCTATTTTATCCCAATTGAGGTTGTCTTTGATCTTTTTTGTATTTATTCCCCATTTGGTACGCAAACCGAGCATAATATATTCAAATAACTCATCTTCATTGTTTAATATGTCACTTGATCTAATAGGTAATTCATTGTTATTCAAAAGGTTTTCATACTCTTTTAACGATGCTGTATTTGTTATCCTTTTATTTTCAATGGTTGAGACACCACCTGGACCCATACCAATGTAATTATTTTTGTTCCAAACATCTACATTATATTGGCAGTATTTATTATTCTTGGCAAAATTTGATATCTCATAATGTTCAAATTCCTTGTTTTCCAATCTTTTCATAGCGTATTTGTACAGTTCAGCTACCATATCATCATCCGGTCTGTTGGTTATCAACCTTTCTTGTGTGGGATTTAATGTTAAAATATATAATGAAAGGTGTGTCGGCTGATATTTCAAATAAAGTTCAATGTCATTTTCTAATTGTTTAATAGAATCAAATGGAATTCCAATAAGGCGGTCAAAGGAAATATTTTCAAAATTAGATCTTATTCTTTCAATAGTGTTAATAATTTGATCTTTTGAATAGTTTCTTCCTAATATTTTTAAAGCATCTTCATTGAATGTTTGAATACCAAGTGAGATTCGTGTAATGCCAGCGCTTTTCAATAATAAAAAATCAATATTTTTACCATCCTCGGGATTGATCTCAATTGAAACTTCATTGAAAGCATCTCCAATGCTTGATATGATCTCTGCATAAAAATTGCTTTCATAAACAGATGGAGTGCCTCCGCCGAAATAAATATTTTTTATATTTTTTAAATACCCTTTCTCGTTATATAATACGATTTCCTTTAATAAAAGTTTTTTGAATGGATAGTTTTCATTAAATTTAACGGAGAAAAAATCACAGTAGGGACACCTTGTCCTGCAAAAGGGGATGTGAATATAAAGATTTTCAATGTTTTCATTTATCATATTTTATTATACTAAAAAATATAAAAATATTATAGTGGGGAC
>JAGGYO010000202.1 GCA_021162505.1 bacterium | reverse complement strand
TGAGGATGAAATTAGCGTGATGCAACCGAAACGATTTGGGGATGAAATTAGCGTGATGCAAAGAGATTTTAATTTTGATAAAATTTGGGGACGGTGTATTAAATTTGTTAAATTCTCAGGGAAAAGTTGTAGAATATTTTTATTATACTTTCGTATTTGGCTAAATACGAAAATAGATATTTCACTTCATGGATCCCCGGGTCAAGCACGGAATGACGGAAAACAAATTGACAATGAGCAATTGAAAATTGACAGTTAAAGAAAAAATGAGATTATCACGCTTTTACTTTGTAAAAGTTCATAATGACGAAGATAGATTCCGGGTCAAGCACAGAATGACGCCGAAACAAGTTCGGTGTAAACTCCGTAACAATGGGTCGTTCACGAACGACCCCTACAATTTATCCTTTCTCTTTAACCTGCCTGTGCGTGTCCGCACGCAGACAGGCGTCTCTGCGGTGAGATCTTTTCTTTTACTTTAATTATTTTCATTAAAATAAATCTTGACTTTTAGATATAAAATGCTATAATATCAATATATGGAAAAGATCATTGATGAAGTACTTGCATGGCTCTTTATAATAATCAAAGTTGCAAGTATTGGGGGAATATTATTTCTAATATTTAGGGAGATATTTAAGAAAAATGAGAAAAAATGATAAAGAATTGATAGAAGAATTGGATGTTGTTAATGCTGAAATAAAGGGAAAAGAGAATACCCGACAAGAAGAATTTACAAAATTAGAAAAGCGATTAAAGAACGAACTTAAAGACCTTGAAACACATCTAAGATCAAAGCTAAGCGGTATAAGAATAAATGGAGAAAAAGATGCACAAAAGCTTCTCAATGATATTAATAAAGAAATAAAATCAAGGGATAAGAACATCATGGAAAATTATAAAAAGATATTTGAGAAAAAAAGAAAGGAAATTTTAAAAAAAATAATTAATGAAATACAATGATATATTAGAGACATTCTCAATATTACATGGTTTTAAAAGATATTTACTATCAAAAGAAGAGATAATGCAATTAATAAATGAAACAGATAGAGATGAATATTTTAACCGTATCAGAACCATATTTAAGATGAAGGAAAATATTAAGTCCATTGAGGAGCTGGAAGATTATTTTTATGATATTAAGATAAGTTATGCAAAAAAGATCAATGGCTTTATTAAATTGAATATATTAAAATACGATGTTCTGTCAATGCTTGATTTCAAGAATGAATTTGAACAATTGGAATATGGATTTGATATCATCAACAAAATAAACGAACAGATAGGGTTATTGAAGGATGTTCAATGGGAGAATAGGGCATTTTTTCTTGAATGGGCAGATTTCATTTTTACCATTTATTCTTTAAGATTGAAGAATAATTATGGTTATGAAAAACATTCATTTCAAATGAGAAAGGTTGTCCTCAATACGATGAACTATAATACGATATTGGATAGTATCTTTTCAGACGATCAAAATAATTTAAGGACATTATTTCACTTTTTCAAGGATAGTTTTGAGGAAACAGCCCTTCAAGAGATCTTCGAGAACGGCAAAATAATTTTTTATTCATTTCTATTAAAAAAGATAAGATTGTTCTCTTTGGATGATATACCCACTATGATCTTCGGGGTTTTTCTGCTTTTTATCAGACAAAGTGATTTTTTACTTGCAAGCTTGAACGCCATTGAAATGAACCTTGATAAGGATAAATTAGGGGAAATGTTAATATGAACTTTTTCATGACGGAAAGAATGTATCATTACCTCATTGCTTGTAAAAATGAAGATCTTTATAAGATCGCTCCTGATATTTTGAAAAACGGTTCATTGCATATTGAAGTAAAAAAAGAGATGGATTTTACAAAACTGGATGAGATGGAAAAACAATTGGGAGTATTGGAAAATGAAATAAACAATGATCCTGAGATTTCTCAAAAGATAATCAGTTACGATAGGCTGCAAAAGGACTTAGCTCACTACTATAATCGCTTTCAAAAGTACAGGGAATTCCTTGGACGATTGAAATTGAGAATGAATCTGATCAAATATTTCTCGGCGTTTTTCGAACTAAATCCCTCGACACCCGATATACTCGGTTTGCCTCATCTGTTCTTCATTGTAAAAAAGGATAGAAAAACGCTTTCCATAGAGTATCTTGAGAAATACGAAACATTGTGGACCAATGAGGACTTCAGGGAATATTCTGTTTTCTTCGCTATTTATGATGAAGAAAATAAGAGAAAGGTCTTGGAAAAGATCATTACGGAAATAGAAGGCGCACATTTCAATGATGTTGTAAAGTTAGGCAAAGCCCAAAAACCTTTTGAAATACTGGAAGAAAAGAAATGGGCACTGCTTGATACCGAAAGGGAAAAGACATTGGAATTCAATCATTTCAAGGAGGAAATCTCACAAAATCTCGGCCTTTATAAGAACAATATCAACTTTTATAAGAAGGTTACACAATTTCAATCGGCTGTTCTGGAGAAGGAATATATTTCAATTATTTCCGGATGGGTCCCTAAAAGTAAAACAGAGGATTTTGAAGGTGTTCTTAATAAAGGAAATATCAATTATACAAAGGAAATAGAGGAATATGGAAATGTTAATGTACCGGTCAAATTTTCAAGAAATAAGATCCTTGATCCCTTCAATGGACTGGTTAAGCAATATGGAACTACAAGATATGGTTTTATTAATCCGGTCCTATTTTTTACTTTCTTCTTCCTTATATTTTTTGGTTTCATGTTCGCGGACTTTGGCCATGGTTCAATAATTTTTCTTTTAGGAGTTCTCCTATTATTCTCTCCTAATTATAAAGGAGCTGCTCCGCTGGTTTTATTATTAGGAATATCTGCAATGCTATTCGGCTTTTTCTTCGGTGATTTTTTCGGGAAGGAGGGCATTATAAAACCTCTCTTCTTTTCAGCCGAACATAATTTTATGAAGATCATTGCCATTTCCATCATGCTGGGGATCGGAGTGAATATTACGGGAAATATTTTGAATATTATTCAATATCATTATTCAAAGGATTATTTTAATATGTTCTTTGGAGAATGGGGAGTGCTTACTTTGATCTATTATCTTTCATTATTGATATTACCTGCTTTAAGCATTGCGAAGATCATCCCTTCAAAAATTATGCTCTATTTATTATTAGGGATAATTATCGCCGGGATCATCGTAAAATTTTATTTTACCACAAAAAAGCACGGTAAGGATGAAGCAATTACAGACACCTTGATCATATCCACATGGTTTATAGAGTTTCTTTCACATTCCATGTCCTTTATTAGGGTAGCAGCATTTCTATTAGCTCATATTGCTCTAACATCGGCAAGTTATATGATAATCGAGGGAACCAAAATGAAAGGATTCTCAGCAATATTATTATTAATATCTTGGACACTTTTTGTTATTATTCTGGAAGGAATAGTTGTTTTTATTCAATCTCTAAGGTTGAATTTTTATGAGTTTTTCAGCAAGTTTTTTACCGGCGACGGAAAGGATTACGATCCTATAAAATTATAATGGAGGTTCTTATGACTCGAAAAGAAGTAGAGAAAAAACTTAACAATGCCAAAAAGATCATTTTTGGTTCAATGCTCTTAGTGGTGCTTATTGCAACCTTGATCTTTATCATTCCGCAAAAGATCAGTGCTGAAAATAATGCAACTGTACCTGTAAAACAGCATGATACCACCACTGCAGAAGCAATTAAGTTCTTGGGCGGTGTTATAGCAGCAGCTATTGCCGTGGGTCTTGGTTCAATTGCTGCGGGAAATGCAGTCCAAAAAGTAGGCGCCGCTTCAATTGGTGCAATAGTTGAAAAACCGGAATTATTCGGTAGGACCATTCTTTATGTCGGACTTGCAGAAGGAATTGCTATTTACGGGATTATCATTGCATTATTGATCTTGTTCAAAATATGAGCCATATTCTCTTAACGGACGATAAATTCTTTACCATTTACGAGATATTCGGATTTCAGGTAAAGGTGGTAAATAAAGACAGCATTGATGAATATCTGGATAATGGGGATATTGAATTGATCTTTGTTACGGAAGGTTTTTATGAAAAGATATATGAACATATAAAACGCTTTGATAAGATACCCATCATTCCCATTCCAGACCTTGAACATAAGGGAAAGATCGCTGAAAATAGTATTGATAATATGTTAAAAAGATTTTTAGGTGGAATATGAAAATTGAAGATTTTAAAAATAATTTATTAAATGAGATCGAAGAAAAATGGAATAAAGAGATGAAGATCCTAGAAAATACCTATGAGATAAAGAGAAAAAAGCTTAGGGAAAGGTATGATAAGATCATTGCGGAGCAAAAAATACTGGTTGAACAAAAACTTTCTGAGGTCAAAGATTCAAAAGTGTTCATGGAAAAGCGAAGCGAACTTGACATTATATCACAGCTAAGTACATTATTTACCGATGAGCTTTATAATGACCTTTTGGATTGGATCTATTCATCCGCCGGAAATGAATTTATAGAAAAAAAGATCGGGGAGATAAAAAAGAAATTTGAGGTCTCTAATATACTTATTGGCAAAAAGAATCTTATAAAGGGGTATGATAAAGGCAATTTTCAAAGTGGTTTCAAAGCTGTATTGAAAAATGAAAATGAAATTGATCTGAGTGATGCGTATTTAAATGTTTTTGTAAAGGATAAAATATATGAGGTAATTAACGATGAAATATTCGGAAACCGTTAAAATAGTTAAGATAAACGGACCCATTGTCGAGTGTGAAAATAACGGTTATATAAAGATCGGTGAACTCGTAAATGTAGGTCCTTTGAAGCTAATAGGTGAAATAATCGCTATAGATAAGGATAGAGCGGTTGTTCAGGTATATGATGATACTGTCGGTCTAATGGTCAATGATGAAATTATACCATCAGGACATCCTTTATCCGTTTACTTGGGTCCCGGACTATTGAC